>JALHQF010000001.1 GCA_022842085.1 Patescibacteria group bacterium
ACATCTTTAGAGATTTTCTCAATTTCCGTTTCGTAGAGGCTATTGGACACTACGCCCTTTGAGGTAGCAAACGCTTCGAGCACCGGCACACCGGCCTCCATCAACGAGGCGAAGGTCTGTGTAAAGCGGGCGAGAATTGCTTTGCGAATAAAGCTGCCAAGCACCGGAAATCGCAGCTTAAGTCGGTCAGCAATTGCCCTGCCTCGCGCCGTCTTTACCCAGGCCTTGTACCCGTACACCACGCCTCCACCAATGAGGATGAGCAGCCACCACTTCGTGATAAAGATGTCCGAGAGCGCCAGCAGAAAACGTGTTGTGGCAGGTAGCTTTACGCCTGCCCCGCTAAAGAGCCCCACAAGCCTGGGTAGGATGAAGGTAATCACCAGGATGATCACCGATACCATGAGCACCGAGATTACGGCCGGGTACATGAGCGCACCACGCACCTTACCTTTGAGGTCGTACTCTTTCTGCTGCTGCACCGAGAGCTTCTTGAGGATGTCGGCCATGTTACCGGTGCGCTCCGACGATTTCACCATCTGCGCGTATACGTAGGAGAAGCACTTTGGGTGCTTTGTCAGTGCTTCCGAGAACGGCAAGCCGCCTTCTACATCGGTTACCACCAAGCTCAGTACACCGCGCAGCTGCTTACTATCGGTTTCATCGCGCAGGCTCTTGAGAGCGTTTACCAGGGTCACACCCGCGTTGAGCATTACCGAGAGCTGTTCGGTAAAGATAATGCGCTCTTTCAGCTTGAGCTTGTAGCCACCCTTAGGAGCACCCGAGATCTTCCCCTGCTCTTCTTCGAGCTTCGTAACGGTACCTCCAAGCGCCTTGAGCTTATCGAGAGCATCCTCGCGAGAAGGAGCCGTAACCGTTCCGGCTTGCGGCTTCTCCCCATCCTTCTTTACGACGTAGCGGTACGTTGCCATCCATACTCAGTGTACGTGCTCCTTGGCATAGGATGCAAAACCTGGTAGAAAACGAAACGTTTAGGCGCTGCCTTGAACCTTACTGTCATGGATCAACTATTCGAAAGACCCAGAACGCCTGGGCACCTCATTCTCATCAACACAACCAGGCAGTTTCTAAGTGACCCAAACCAGGAAACTTGGGGCGAGCTCGGACTTCAGCTGGCTGCGCGCAAAGAAGATCACATACCCGAAGACGACCATGGACCCCTCCTTACACTCCTTCTGGGGGCAATATCGGTCACGAGCATGGGTTGGGTGACCCTGCCAGCCATTCTGCAAGAGTTTCTCTTGACCCAGTGGTCAAAGAGCGAACTTGAAGTCGCGCTCGGTCAAACCGACTGGTGCCTTGTCACCATTCCATGTAGTTGCGATGAACAGTGCTCCGGAGATCTGCTCATCTGCAAAACGTCGGTGTTCCCAGACTTTGTTACACCAGAGCAGCGCGGCAGGTACGTTGCCCACCAGCGAAACCTGGTCACGACCCGTCTTGAAGAAGACCTGTTTAGGGTGATGTCCATGATGACTGCCCACAAGTAACCAGCACCCCCTCACGGGGGTGCTTCCTATTCCCTGCTCACGCGCCAGACTTCCTCAATGGAGGTAAACCCGCGCAGCACCTTCATGATGCCGTCCATCTGCATGGTCATCATGCCGTCCTTAATGCTCTGTTCGGTAATACGCGTGTTGCTCTCGCGGTTCAGTACCAGCTGCTGTACGTGCTCATTCACATCCAGCACCTCGGTAACGGTAAGGCGCCCCTTGTAGCCCGTGCCATTACACTTGTCACAGCCCTTACCACGGTAGAAGTGAATGCCCTCTTTCTGGGCGAGCTTCTTCCCCTCAGCAGGCATGCTGTCGATAATGTCCTTTACCTCTTTAAGGGTACCTGCATCGGGCTTGTACTCCTCTTTACACTCTTGGCAGATACGCCGTGCAAGGCGCTGCGCCACCACCGTGTGAATGGAACTCGTAAGGAGGAACGGCTCCACACCCATGTCGATGAGACGCGGGAAGGCGCCACCTGAGTCGTTGGTGTGGAGCGTGGAGATCACAATGTGTCCCGTAAGAGCAGCATTCACCGCCATATCGGCCGTTTCATGGTCGCGGATTTCACCAAGCATCACGATGTCCGGGTCTTGCCGGACCACTGCGCGCATTCCGGTACCAAAGGAGTAGCCAATCTCGTGGTGCACCTGGCTCTGGTTGATCCCTTCAATTTGGTACTCCACCGGATCCTCTAGGGTGAGGATGTTTACGTCTGGCTTCATGAGCTTGCCGAGCACAGCGTAGAGCGTCGTGGTTTTACCAGAGCCGGTAGGTCCGGTTACCAGGATCATGCCGTGGCTACGCTCCATGTTGCGCGTGAGCACCGCGTAGTTGCGATCGATAATACCGGTGTCCTCAAGCGCCAGGATACCCACCGATTTGTCCAGGATACGCATTACGATCTTCTCCCCAAACACAATCGGAATTGTAGAGAAGCGGAAGTCGATGCGTCGCCGCTCAATGTTCACGCTAAAGCGGCCGTCCTGCGGCAGGCGCTGCTCGTCGATCTTGAGGTTGGCGAGAATCTTAAACCGCGCCGTAATGGCCTGCTGCACCTCTTTGGGCAGCTCCACCTTCTGTACCAAGATACCGTCGAGGCGAAAGCGCACCACCACGCGACGCTCGTAGGGCTCGATGTGGATGTCTGAGGCCTTCTCCTTTACCGCACGCTTGAGGATAGAGAATACGATGTGAGCCGTCGGGGCAGAGTCGTCGTCTACCCCAACCTCTTCATTGGCAGCAGCTTGGACATCCTTCTTAGAGATGAAGTCTCCTGCTGCTACAAGGTCCTGCACCTCGCTGGCAAACCCAGTATACTGGTCCAGTATCGCGTTGATGCCATCCTTGGTAGCGAGCGCCGGCTTGATAACAAGGCCGGTTTGCTTACGCATCGACTGGATGATGTCGAAGTCGTCCGGGTTGGTCATTGCCACCGTCAGGACACCTTCTTCAAGCTCAATTGGCACTGCACCGAGCTTTTGGGCGAGTTCGATCGGGACGAGCTCGAGCACCTCCTTCTCTACCCTCACCGAGCCAAGGTCGAGGAATTCGATAAACGATTCACGTCGCGGAACATCTGGGAGAGCTGCCTCAGCCTCGGCAGCTGCAAGTGTGTTCTCGGCTTCTTTCATGGTTTTGGCCGCATCTACGGCCGCAGCGATCTCATCATCCTCCTCGTCTTCACTTTCACTTACCGCTACAAAGAGCTCAGGATGATCCTTCTGAGCTTGTACCACAGCCTTGACCAGCCTTGCCGCAGGTTCATACACCACGTCTAGCTCTGGAAGCACTACCTTATCACCCTCAATGGCGCCCGTAGTGGTTTCGGTGCTAAACACCCCAAGCTCGGGCACCTGCACCTTCTCGCCTACCTCCAGCTCACGTTGGAGGATTTCTACAAAAGCCTTAATAAGCTCTTCCGCCTGTTTTGGCGTGAGCTTTCCACTGCCGCCCAGCTGGGCGATAAGGTCTTTCTGTGTGAGCCCCTCAACTGCCATAGGACTAGGGTACCACGCCGCGTTTCGCTAAGCTTGGGCTATGCCCATTTCGCGCGACGCTCGTCCAACTCGCTTTGCCGACCTGCTGGGTCAGGAGCTCGTACGCGATACGCTTCAGCGAGCACTCGCTTCAGGTAAACCTGGGCAAGCCTACCTCCTGCACGGACCACGCGGTACAGGCAAGACCTCTACGGCACGCCTTCTAGCGCGCGCACTCTGCTGCGAATCACCAACTACGAAGGGTGGCTTCGAGCCATGTGGGGCCTGCGCCGCCTGCCTGGCCATCCAAAACGAGCAGGCAACGGACGTGCTCGAGATGGACGCCGCGAGTAACCGTGGAATCGACGACATCCGCAGCTTGCGTGACTCGGTCCGCTATCCCCCCGTGCAGCTGAAGCGACGTATTACCATCATTGACGAGGTACACATGTTGACCGTCGATGCATTTAACGCGCTGCTCAAAACACTCGAAGAACCGCCGGCTCACGCGACGTTTATCCTCGCCACCACCGAGCTCCACCGCGTACCGGTGACTATTCGATCTCGCTGTCAGATTCTGCCCTTCAGCCTGCTTTCAAAAGAGGTAATTGCCGAAAAGCTCGATCGCCTTGTCGCAAGCGCCGGCAAGCAAGCCACACCAGATGCCCTCGCACTCATTGCCGAGCATGCAGCAGGCGGCATGCGTGACGCAGAGTCGCTCCTTGAGTCGCTGCTGGCACGAAGCGATACATTGACCCTCGATATAGTTCGTACTGACCTTGGCCTCCCTGAGGCATCCCGTCTCACTGAGCTCTTTGCCGCCCTCGCAAACGGCGACAGCACAGCAGCCTACACCCACCTGCGTAGTGGCACAGCTGATGTAGTGCTCGCCGAGCTCCTCCGCATGACACGCAGGGAGCTTGAGCTGCAGCCATCCCCAGTGCTCGGTCGATTGCTAGAGGTGCTTCTCGAGGCCAGCATCTTGCAGCGCGCTGCACCCGACCCCTGGATTCCGCTCGAAGTTGCCTGTTGGAAACTCGCAGCTACACAGCAAGGCACTCCAAAACGTGCAGCCCCAAAGCCAACCGAAGCGCTCCCACTCACTGTTGTAGAGGTGGCACCTAAAGCGGCTACACCACCTCAACCAGAAGTTCCCGTTGTGGAACTGCAGCCATTTATTGAAAAGGATGTGCGCAAGGCCTGGGCAGAAACTGCCAAGCGCATTGGGCGAAGCAATCCACTCCTCGGCCAGCTCCTTCGAGAAGCCGAGCTCTACACCGCAGATGGCTCCCTACTCACGGTGCGCTGTCGGTTGAAGCTGCACGTAGAGAAACTCCAGGGAAAACAGCTACAAGCTAAGATCCTCGAGCTCATGGACGAGCTCACTCAGGGTAGCTGGCAGCTCTTAGCTATCCACCAGCCAAACTTGCCAAAGCGTCCGGCAACGAACGCACTCAGTGGGGAGGCAAGCTCGACAGCCGCGGCAGTATTCGGTACACAGAACGTATGAGTGAGCACGAGCATATATCGACCGTCGAGGTAGACCGAGACGCTTGCCTTACCGCCGCGATTTGCCTTGCCTACCAGCTCTACGAGCTCGACGATGAGGGTAAGGCAGTGCTCCTCACGAGCAACGGCTCAAACAGCGACGACCCTGCAAACGAGCTTCAAACCGGCGGTCGAGTTGCCATTGAGCACCTCGCAAATCCCGAAGGCTGGGACGCCGACGAAATGCGTGCTCGAGTGCTCGAGTCAGCCAAGGCCTGCCCATTTAACGCGATTATCGTGCGCGACACCGCAGGCAAGGTTGTCTGGCCCCCGGCCTAGAACCTCAGCTCGAGGCTTACCGGACAGTGGTCTGAACCCATAACGCTCGGGTGCACATTCGCACCCTTTACCTGTTCGCGAAGCACCGCCGACACGAGGAAGTAATCGATTCTCCAGCCGATGTTGCGCTCCCGCGCGTTCGCAAAGTGGCTCCACCAGGTATAGAGCGCCGGAGTTTCAGGCTCGAACATCCGGAGCGTGTCGATGAAGCCCGCGTCGATGAACGCTTGAAAACCCGCCCGCTCCTCATCGGTAAAGCCCTTCTTCCCTCGGTTTGCCTTAGGGTTTGCAAGGTCTATTTCCCTGTGAGCAACGTTGAGATCTCCGCAAAAGACGACTGGTTTCTCCTGCTCAAGCCGCTGGCAGTACGCCAGAAAAGCGGGGTCCCAGTGCTTATGCCGAAGGGGTACGCGACTGAGATCATCTTTGGCGTTTGGCGTGTAGACCGTTACCAGGTAGAAGTGCTCGTATTCGGCCATCAGCACACGGCCTTCGGCGTTTGGGTGACCGTAGCCGTCGTCTTCGATCCGGTGTGCTTTGGCAATATCCTCTGGAAGATCGGCAACTACCCGCAAGGGCTGAGCCTTGGTGTAGATGGCTGTGCCCGAGTACCCCTTGCGCTGGGCTGAGTTCCAAAACTCGTAGTAATCAGGCAGGTCAACTATCGCCTCGCCAGGCTGGGCCTTCGTCTCTTGCAGACAGAGGATGTCGGGATTGTGAGCAGCGACAAATGGGAAAAAGAGCTCCTTGCGTAGGACGGCTCGAATTCCGTTGACGTTCCAGGACATGAGCTTCATAGCCCCATCCTAGCAGGAACACGCTCCCTACTTTTTCTCGAGTATCGAGTCGTCTTTGAAGATCGCCTTCGCGGCAACGTAGACCACGAGTGCAATGATCAAGAAGTTAATGACCGCATCAATCACCTCTCCAACCATAAACTGCTGGCCACGTACGGTGTAGGAAAGCTCCGCAAGGCTTTGCGTCGGGTTAACTAGGCCGATGAGCGGGGTGATCAGTCCACTCACAATCTTATCGATGATACCGCTCACAGCGGTGGCCAGCACGAAGGCGATAGCAACCGGAACAACATTGTACTGCTTGATAAAGGCCATAAAGCCTTTGGCTTGAGCGAGTGTTTTTGGCATAGGTTAGATAGTAGTCCTACGCTTACGCTAGCACTCGCAGCCTGGCTGACAAGGGTAGGTGCGAATCTGAAAATGTTGATTAAATTCAACATTATCTATTAATGCTCTCAGACTTAGTTTTAGCGCACTGTCCCGTTAGGCGATTTGTTTCCAGATTGCCTAACCTGTACCGTGGGTAACGAACACTGTGCACCGTGCCTACATCTTCCGTACTCATGCTGGGCTGGGAGCTACCCCCGTACAACTCGGGCGGCCTTGGTACTGCCTCGCTTGGTATCACCCAAGGCCTCAGCTCACTGGGAGTTGGGGTTCGTTTCGTTGTGCCCAAGGTCTTTGGGCCCTACCCCTTCTCACACATGCCAGTGCTCTCGGCCGTCGATCACGGCGAATCACTCCCTTGGGACGAGAGTGCGAGCCGTCAGCTGGGATACCACACCGAACTACTCGAGATTAAGGGTCAACAGTTGGCGCTTCCAACGAAGGGCTACCTAAGCGCACAGCAGCAATCCGACTGGTACGCAGAAAAGGTGCTCGCCATCTCTGCAAAGGAGGCGCCGCCAAGCCTTATTCACACCCACGATTGGATGACCTACCGCGCTGGTCTGGCCGCTCGTGATGCCTTTCATGCACGTGGATTCCATACCCCCATGGTGGCACACATCCACGCCACCGAATTCGATCGCTCCGATCGGCACGGCAACCCAGAAATCTACGCCCTCGAGAAAGAGGGTCTCAACGGTGCCGATCGCGTAGTGGCAGTCTCCCAACTCACCGCAAGCATTGTGCACGAGGAGTATGGTGTGCCATTGGAAAAAATCCGCGTAGTCCATAACGGGCACACAGCCCGCAGCAACCTCAAGCGTCACCCACACCCGCTCAAAGGTCGCCATCCGGTGGTGCTCTTCATGGGACGGGTTACCTGGCAGAAAGGGCCGGAGCACTTCCTCCGTTTTGCTGTCGCCCTCCTGAAGCTCGACCCTTCGGTGCGCTTTATCTTTGCAGGGAGCGGTGATCAGTACGAACGAATCATCGAACAGGCGGCAGGCAGCCAGCTCTCGGGTCGTGTGCTCTTTGCACCGTTTCTGCGCGGCGAAGAGGTAGACCGTGCCTACCAGCTCGCTGATCTCTTTGTGATGCCCAGTGAGTCCGAGCCGTTTGGCTTGGTTGCACTTGAGGCCATGGAGCACGGCACCCCAGTTCTCGCGAGCCCTCGCTGTGGCGTCAACGAGGTTGCCCCGAGTATCGTCGTAACCGATCACACCAACCCACTCGCTATGGCACGCGCTGCGCACACCATTCTGCACACCGATGATCGCGCAAAGCGCCTTGCCGCCATGCAGCACGATCTGCGGGCAAACAGCTGGCAGGTTGCCTGCCAGAAACTCCAAGCCGTCTACGACGAGCTCACCACTCCGGCACTTGCCCCCGTACCGGTAGCAGCATGACGCACGTCTGCTGCTACTTCGAGGTACACCAGCCGGTTCGCCTGCGTCGCTACCAACCTTTTGACGTTGCTACCGACGCTCCCTACTTCGACGACGCACTCAATAAGGAGGTAATGGAGAAAGTGGCCGAGAAATCGTACCGCCCAACTTTCAAGCTGCTCCACGAGATGCTCCAAGCAGATGAGCGCTTCTGCTTCGCGCTCAGCCTCACCGGCACTTGGGTTGAGCAGGCAAAACACTGGACACCCGACCTCCTTGCCCTGGTACAAAACCTTGTAGCCACAGGTCGTTGTGAACTCCTAGCCGAAACCTACTACCACTCCCTCGCAGGGCTCTTCGATGCCCGCGAGTTCCGCGAGCAGGTAGCGCTCCATACGAAGCTCATGCGAGAGACCTTTGGGGTAACCCCAACTACGTTCCGCAACACCGAGCTCATGTATTCAAACGGTATCGGAGATCTCATTGCCGACATGGGGTACCCACTTGTACTCACGGAGGGAGCCGATCATATCCTCGCTGGACGGACACCAAACCACGTCTACCAAGCAACGAACCCCAAGCTCAAGCTCCTCCTCAAGCACTACAGCCTCTCAGATGACGTGGCGTTTCGATTTAGCGCTGCCCACCGGGCGGGACAACCCCTTACGGCCGATCGCTTTGCACACTTCATCCACGGAACAGCCGGCGAGGCGGAGTGCGTCAACCTCTTCATGGATTTCGAGACGTTCGGCGAACACCAGTGGGCAGACACCGGCATCTTCGAATTTCTCCGCGCACTTCCTGCGGCAATTCAAGCGCACCCCGATTTTACCTTTGGCACACCCGCACAGGTTGCGGCAAGTCACCCCACACGGGAAACCATTTCAGTAGAACACACGATTTCGTGGGCAGACCTCGAGCGAGACACCTCCGCTTGGTTAGGTAACGATATGCAGCGTGCCATGGCCAACCACGTGTACGCACTCGCTGAGCGTGTTCGCAGCGCTAACAACCCGACACTTCTCCATACCTGGCGGCTTCTCCAAACCTCAGACCACACCTACTACGCCTCTACAAAGGGCTGGGGCGACGGTGACGTGCACAGCTACTTCTCGGCATACGACCGCCCCCATGATGCGTTCGTAGCGCTCTCTAACGTCTTGGGAGATTTTGAGCTCCACCTTCCTCCGGCCACCAACGAGGATCCGCCACCCAAAAGCCGTCGGGCCGCTCTTCAATCGAAACACCTTCACCGCGCAGTAAGTCAGCCTGAAGAGCAGCACTCGCTGCGTGGTGCATAATCGAAAGTCTTCCAACTTGGTTGACGATACGCCACCAAGGTAGCTCATCGTGCTTTCCAGCTAGCCACCAACCTACCTGTCGAGCCGCACGGGGCTGCCCTGCCATTCTCGCGATGCGCCCATAGCTAGAAACATAGCCTGCAGGAACTGATTGGATATACTGACCGTACATGAAGCTCACTGTAGCCGAAGCACGTCCTCACCTCATCCGCCTCAGCATAATCGCTGGGCTCTTCTGCATTATTCAGGCCACAAGCTACTGGAATAGCTCGGTGTACGATTACGAGTCAGCTATGAGCTGGAGTTGGGCAAGTAACTTTCTCAGCGACCTTGGGCGCACCACTTGGTACAACGGTATGGCTGCTCCCTTGGCGCAGCAGCTCTGGTTTGTGCTAGGCATGGGGAGCCTGGGCTTAGCCCTTGCACTGTGGTTTCGTGTGCACCGCGTGAGCACGGTACTTGGAACACTCGCAGGAACCGCTTTCCTTGGAGTAGCCCTTCTCCCTTCCGATATCGTGCGCTGGCCGCATCGAATTGCACTGCTCGCTGCACTCTGCCTTACCCTCGCAGCAGCACTAAGCGCCTGGCGCGCTTCGTGGGCAAACCGAGTCTTGGCGCTCTTCCTCCTTAGCTACCTAGCGTTCCTCGTGAGTTTTCCTCTTCCAGAAACGAGCAACGAAATCTCACTCGTGCATAGTGTTGCCCAGAAAATCGTTGTGCTCAGCACTATAGCAACAGTAGGAGCCGGCACGCTTCTTCCCTGGAAATCCCTGCGGTAACTTGCTATACCGCACATACCCCAGGAGGACGTATGCTTAGAAAACCTAACATTTTTTTCAGTGGCCTTGGTGCCATAACGCCACTCGGACACTCGGCGCGAGCCACTTACCAAGCCCTGCTCGCAGGAAACACCGCCGTACACTCTCTCCAAGATCGAGCTGAGTTTCAAGGCATTGCCCCGGGTCATGCGGCGATCGTTACAGGCTTTACCCTTAGCGACCATGTGGGTGGCACCACTGTACGTGCTCTGCACCACCACGACCTCTCCCTGCACTACGCAGCTACTGCGCTCCAGGAAGCCCTCACGCAAGCTGGCGCCACCGTCGCTCCAGAGCGTACGGCACTTGTTGTAGCGGCAGGCATGGGCGGAATGGAGCTCCACCAAGCACACCAAAACGCGTTCCATGCCAAGCACCAAGCCTGGCTAGCCAGGCAAAGCGCCCCCGGCGCAAAGGTACGATCCAGGGAAATTGCCTCTCCACGCACCGTGGTTGGCATCATCCCCAACGCTGCAGCGGGAATGCTGGCAAACCTCCACGACATTCGTGGCGAATCCCTGGCGGTCTCCACGGCATGTGCCAGTGGAGCAAACGCCTACGGAGTCGCCGTACGGATGCTCCTGAGCGGAGAGTACGACCGCGTCTGCGTGGTGAGCTGTGATCAGGTTGTGACCCCACACAGTATGGCCGCCTTCGACGTGCTCGGTGCTCTTGCACCAGCAGGCGAAGATCCACAAACCATGAGTCGTCCGTACGACGTCTCAAGGGCAGGATTCTTGATGGCAAATGGTGCATGCGCCTACGTGCTGGAAACCAATTGCCAAAACCCACTCGCGATCCATGTTGGTTACGGCTCACGCAGTGACGGTGCCCGTGCTGAGGGGATGGTGAAACCTGCCGAAGATGGCGCTGCAGTTTGCGAAGCAATCCAAGCATGTGGCGTTCTGCAATCAGGGTTGCGCAAGCTGTGGGTATCATCCCACGGTACGAGCACACCAATTGGAGACATTGCGGAGGCTCGTGGTATCTGCCGAGCACTCGAAACCACTGAGCACAGGTGGTCCGTAAGCTCGATCAAGGGTTCGCTAGGACATATGATTGGCGCAGCACCTGCCGCAGCGATTGTCACTGGCGTACTTGCACTCACTACAGGTGGCGTGCCTGGTACGACAAACCTCCGCAACGTAGATCACGAGCTTCCCGAAGCCTTCCGGTACCGACTACTTACCTATGGGAGCCAAGCGTGCCCAGACGCAGTACTCGTACTCGCCAGTGGCTTTGGTGGACACCATGCCGCACTTGCCTTTGCCAAGGTAGCCTAACCCAAACCCGATCACACAGCTGGTCGGGTTCTTGCTTTTCTGGTGAAGCACTTGTACACTATGAAGGCCTTTTGTTGAAGGCTTTCAACATAGCAATATACCATATGGCCATTCCACAGGGCGTTGACGCCCGCACCTTCCACGCTCCCGATGAGAAAAGCTTCACCCTTGTCACGGGCGAAACGCTCCGCACCCTCGATGATCTCTCCGAGGCAATCAACCTCATCGAGCCCGAGCCTTTCTACCACCACGTGCACGATGGTGAAAACCACTTCGCCGATTGGGTAGAGCACGTCTTTGGCGAGCATGAGCTTGCAAGCCAACTGCGCGATCACCCTACCCCGCTACGAATGATCGTCGCCATCGAGCGCTTCCTGCGCGACCGTAGCGTTCCTGCGGCAGCCTAGCTCCTGTGCCCCAGACCCCCTGGCTCCTGGAGGCATCTTGGGAAGTTTGTAATCCCGTTGGTGGCATCTTTACCGTTATCACCAGTAAGCTTCCTGAGGTAACTAAGCGGTTTCACGACCGCTACATTGCCGTTGGACCATTAGCTGGCAGCCGTACCGGTTTTCGTCCCGATCGCAGCTGGCTCCCCGCAACACTTAGCACCCTACCGCTAGAGGCAGGGTGGTGGGAGCCATACGGCGTGCGGGCGCTCCTGCTGCCCGGCATAGCTGAGCTCGACGTCTGGAAAACTCGTCTCTGGGAGGAGCACCAGCTCGATACGCTCGGCGCATCTATTGAGGTACTCGAACCGTTGGCTTGGTCGCTGCAGGTAGGTGAAGTTGCGCGGGCACTGAGCAACGATGTCCCCGTACTGCTCCACACGCACGAATGGCTTGCAGCCGGTGCGCTCTGTACGTACCAGGGACCCTCGGTATTCACTACTCACGCTACGGTAGTTGGCCGCATCACCAGCGGTGCGTTTGAAATGACGCCAGATCAGGCAACCCAGACCGCGCGCGATCACCTCAGCATTGCCAAGCACCAGCTGGAGCAACTTGGGATCAGGCTTGCCTCGGTTGCCACTACCGTTTCTCCCATTACGGCTCGCGAGTGCCAGCGAGTTCATGGCGTCCTGCCACGCGTTGTAGCAAACGGCATACTCGAGAGCAGCATTAACCGGCGCCTGGCATACCAGACCGTCATGCCGTTCCTAGCGCGCAGTTGGATGCCTGGCCTTGATACCCACAGCAAGCTTATCGTGAGCCACGGTCGCCCAGAACTCCACAACAAGGGTTTTGACCTTGTTCTCGAAGCGCTTGCCGCTCTCCGCACGCTTCCCCTCAAGCAACCCATCATAGCCGTCTTCGCCACACCGGTTCCTGGAGTGCGGAGCCTGGCCGACCCAGGTGGCCTCTCACCGTTCCGCGAGCAAGATGCCATTGTTGACCTTGCGAGGCAGTATGGTTTCCCAGGCGATCCCCGTGTACGGGTTTTCTCTATTGCCACCGATATCAACCATGGTCCCTTCCCTGGCTTCCCCATAGATACCCTGCTCGCTGCTGCCGACGTGGGGGTGTTTCCCTCCCGCTACGAGCCATTTGGCTACACTCCACTCGAAGCGCTGCGGGTAGGCACGCCAGCCATCACTTCTCCAACGGCAGGTTTTGCCGAACTTGCCGGAGGGCTTCCAGGGGTAGAGGTGGTTGAAGCGCTCAGCGCTCCTGCTGTAGCTCGCAGCCTACTCAAAGCCCTCGCCAACCCAACCCCAGAAGACCTTTGCCGTGAAACTGCTCGCCACTTTAACTGGCAGGCGCTCATGGAAGGATACGACCGTGCTTATGCCCAAGCCTCGCACCTTTCTAGGCGATAGCCGCAGCTGGTTGCTGTGGGGTAAGGAATCGGTGAGCTCCTATGATGGATGGTACGTACCGTCAGGACCATTTCCTGCCCCCTACCAAAAGCTCCTGCACCGAATTGAGAGCTTCCAGGGCACAGCCCTTAACTACCAGTTTCCCAGGCCCGGCACACTGCGCGTAACGTCGGCCGACCCCACCGATCTGCACCTCTACTTTGATCCGCGCTTGCAGCATGCACCCGATTGCGATGGCCGAAGCTTTTCTGTTGAACATACTCAACATGGTGCTCGTATTCACTACAAAGGGCCAGATACGCAGCTTGAGATCCACCTTAGTGGCACCGGAGATATTGGTCGTGGCCGCTGGCGATCCGTAGCAACCCCTCTAGATGTAGCCCGCGGCACTGGGCCAGGTGAACGGTGGTGCTGGGTGCTCGATGTCTTTGAAGTCACCAACCTCTCCATTGAGGTAGCCCCAACACTCAGCTGGGAAGCACCGCAGAGCCGCCTCACCAGCTACAACTCGCCAATTGCCCGCGCTGCGCGCGCCACACTAGAAGCTCTTGCCACCCCCCAAGGCTACCTCGCAGGATTCCCTTGGTTCCACCAAGCTTGGACTCGTGACGAGCTCATTGCCGCCCTAGGGCTGGAGCCAGACGAGCGTGAGGCACTAATACAGCGCTACGCTTCACTAGAGCTCAAGGAGGGCGAGTGGCCCACCTTCGATGGGAGTGGCACCACCTGCTCAGATGGCCTCGCCTGGTTTACCCTCCTCCTGCAAGTGCATGGCTCAGTCTCGCAAGAGGCACAGATACAGCTAGAGCACGCGGTGAACGGCCTCCAGTCAAAGCTAGATAGCCACCTGGGCTTCGTAAGCAACCACTGGAACGCCACCTGGATGGATACCATCGGCCGCGAAGGGTACCGCCTGGAGGTTCAAGCAGGGTATGCAGCGGCACTACGCCTCCTTGGCAGGGAGCGTGAGGCGCGCAGATTTGAGCGACATGTACTCAATCACTTCTGGCAGAGTGGCAAGCTCCTCGACGGTTTCTTCCCCGATGGCACGCCCGACACCACTCCGCGCCTGAACGGTTTTCTTGCGTACCTTATCGCCCCACACCTCCTTAGCCGAGCCCACTGGACGCGCACCTTTGCGGATGCCCTCCAAGCCTGCTCACTCCCCTGGGGTGGACTTGCCTCAGTGGCAACCCATCACCCCAGCTACCATCCGGACAGTGACGGCGCCCGTAATGGGAGCTACCACCAGGGGGATACCTGGTGGTTTATGCATGGCCTTGTGCTTACGGCACTCAAACGACTCGGCGCCCGCAACCTCGCTGGATACCAGAAACAGCTCTGGCAAGCAGCGGAGCGAGAGTGTCTTGAGGGCCAGGTGCCTGGCTACTGCGGTGAGATTAGCGAAGCGGTAACTGGTGAGAGCCTCGGGTGCGGCGTGCAGGCATTCTCAGCCGGCGCACTCATGCTCGCCTGTCGCGAGTATGGGCGCGACTAGCACTTCTCTAGCAGGGCGAGGCGATCTACCTCAAACTGGGCCTCGATAGCACGTAGCTGCTTAAGGAAGTATGCACGTTCCCTTGTCACCATCTGCTCAACCTGCTGACGCTCGGCACGAGTGAGGTTCTCTGTGAGGAGGGTTTGATAGGTTTCAATCTGCGTAACCATCTCTGCCTCAACAGCGGCCCGGGCCACATCGGCTCCAGAGCGCAAGCGATCGAGCCCCTCACAGGTGCGCACACCGGCAACATCGCCAGCAGAAGAAACCTGCACAGGACCCAGTGTTTGGGTAAGCCCCATGAGACACATGGCACAGAGCGCTCCACTCACCGTGGTGCGAGCGCTGAGCTGGTGCCGTACGTGTGCATGTCGCATACGAAAAGCGTACCATACCCCCATGACACCTGCGTCATCTCTCCCTACCCCTCCTGTCCGTTGGCTGCTCAGTCTTGGTGGTGCACTCACCGTTCTCGGTGTCTACCTCGTTGTACGGAGCAGCTGGTCTGATCTCGCCCCAGTTGCTCGCATGCTCCTCGTGCTGGTTCCACTCATTGCCACCTATGCGATGGCATGGTCTGCAAACAAGCGTGAAGCAACCCGAAGCTTTGTCGATGAGCTCCTGCTGACAGCCGGCCTCATCCTGCCATTTTCGGTAGGCGCAGCCTTGGTGCAAGTGGGTGCCTTTGAGGGATGGACATCACTCCTCACCTTTTCGATGGCGATGCTCACCCTTGCGGTAGCAAAGCTGTTAAACATCGTTTGGGGACAGGATAAGCAATCGGCACTCGTCGCACTCAGTGCGATCGTGGCATCAATTAGCCTCGGCAGCCACTTGAGTGCTCCACTCGGCTGGCACCTCATTGCACTCGCCGTAATCGGGCTGGGACTACTCGGACTTGGTATTTGGAAAGGCGTAGCAAGTGCCTGGGAACGCACTTCCTACCACCGGATTGGCATGTCGCTTTTCGTGCTTGGTGGCTTTATCGCACCGTTTGCCCTCACCATGGAGCGGGGCATAAATATCGGCCTCACCTACTTCTTGGGATACGCTAGCTTTGGAATTCTCGCCCTAGCTATTGCCGCAAGTATCGGTAAAAGGTACGAGGCAACGCTACCCGATACCCTCCTGTACGAGCACCGCACCCTGGCAGAATGGAGCGCAGGTATCGCACTTTCGGCCGGCATGCTCCTGGCCGGAACGCAGGGTACCGCTGGCGAAATCATAGCCGGACTCGTAGTCTCCCTTGGCCTGCTTGCCCTTGGCTACAGTATCCCCTTCCGCCCGTACCGCTTCCTCGGTGGGGCTGCCTCTGTGCTCCTCGTGTTCGTACTGCTCATCGACACACTCGATGACTTACTTGCCTACTGGCCAGTTGCCCTTGTAACACTTGGAATCGGCGCCATGTGGTATGCACTACGAATCGCCGGCCGACAAACAGGAGCCGAAAAAGAAGGTGCTTTATCTACGGGTGAGCCCTGGAATAACATCGGCAAACCCTTGCCACAGCCGGCCATTCGAAACCACGCAGACGACGCGCATCCCGACACCCTTGCTGGTGGCTTACCCTACCCACCAGCACGCGGCGAAAAGAGCGACTCTACGAGTGGCTGGGCGAGTGTCGGTATCCTTATCGGCATCCTCCTCTTCCTTTCGATCCTGTAGACTTAGCCCATGCCTGGAGGGGATCACAGCATTGCTTACCTCTGTGCCGAGTTTGGCCTCGGTGACCACCTGCCAATCTACGCAGGTGGCCTTGGTGTTCTCGCGGGAGACCTCCTCCTCGAGGCCGCCGCTCAGCAGGTTCCGCTAGTAGGCGTTGGACTGTTCTACCCACTTGGCACGTTCCACCAGGACGTTGACGCGCGTGGTCAACACGAGTCCACCACCCGTACCGACCCACGGCAGGTGCCGCTCGAACTGGTGCAAGACGGAAGTGGTGAAACGCTACTTACCCCTGTTCCTCTGGGTAATCGTGATATCTACCTGCAAGCTTGGCGATACCAGCGCGGAGGCGTAACCCTCTACCTCCTCGATAGCGACCACTGGCAGAACAGCCCTGAAGACCGCGCCATTACCGCCCAGCTCTACGGTGGAGACCAGCGAACCCGAATCCAGCAAGAAGTACTGCTTGGCATTGGCGGCTACCGTTTCCTCAAGCGTATGGGACACGCTCCGAAGACCTGGCACCTCAACGAGGGTCATGCTGCCTTTGCCGGCCTCGAACTCGTAAGTGAAGCCTGCGCAGCAGGTGATGCGCCAGAGCTTGGCCGTCGCAAGGTAAGTGGCAGCTTGGTGTATACCAACCATACGGTAGTTCCAGCTGGTAACGATGCATTCTCGATAGAGCTCGTCACGGAAACCCTCGAGCGGTACGCCTTCCAGAGCAACCTCTCGATGCACGATATTCTCAACTGGGGAGCCGAACCTGGGGAGCCAGGCCGCTTTAGCATGACACGCCTTGCGCTGCGCCTCGCAGGCACTTCGAGCGCGGTGAGTCGCTTACATGGGCAGGTTGCCCGCCAAATTTGGCCAGAGCACTCGTTTACACCGGTAACCAACGGCGTACACTTGCCGCGCTGGGTGGGAGAAGAGCTTACGGAACTCCTCAATGAGTATGCTCCAGCTTGGCAGACTCGAGCACACGACCCACGCACCTGGCTTGCCGTACGACGCATGTCGCTCCCCCTCTTCTGGGATGCAAAATTGGCCGCCAAGGGTCGGCTTGTACAGTACGTTCAACACGAGACTGGGATACTCCTCGACAACGAACAGCCTATCGTGGTGTGGGCACGGCGTTTCGCAACGTACAAACGACCAGATCTCTTGCTTACCGACCTGGAGAAGCTCCGCACCCTCCTGGCACGCGGTCTTCAGGTTATATACGCAGGGAAAGCTCATCCAAGTGATACGCAGGGCAAGGAGATCCTCCGCCACATCGCTGAACTCTCTTTCGGTGAGTTTAGAGGAAAGCTGGTATTTCTCGAAGGCTACTCGCTTACCCTTACCCAGCTTCTGGTACAAGGTGCAGACATTTGGCTCAACACTCCAATCGAGGGCCATGAAGCAAGCGGTACGAGTGGCATGAAAGCGGCGGCAAACGGCGCTATTCAGGTAACTACCAATGATGGCTGGGCCGCCGAGGTGGACTGGTACGGCATGGGCATGGTGATTCCCGAAGGTGCCGCCGCAGCCGAAGGTCTCTACCAACACCTTGGTAAGCTCATGGATCTCTACCAGCGACGCCATAATGGCGTGCCCGAGCGATTTGTGGCCATGCAGCGCGAAACCCTAGTTGAGGTGAGTGGACCCTTCTCTGCCACGCGCATGCTAAGGGAGTACGAGGAAAAGCTCTGGAACTAGCAAAAGCCCAGCCGCTATGGCTGGGCGCTCTTCGTTGCCTGATCGATGAGGGCCTGAAAGAACCCTTCGTCAGGAGGGAGGAACACCGCTCCCTGAAACGTAATGCTCGGAAACCACCCCCAGCGCATGCGCACACCAAAGGGCACGAGGATCGCACCCGAGCTCCTCATGAGAGCAGGAACGCTCTGAAGCACAGGCGCACAGCCGCTGCTGGGATCGTATCCAGCGCACTTCCACGTATAGGTGCCATGGGGGTAGAGAATGATGGACTCACCCTGCTCTTTAAGCACCCGCAGTAGGGTGCGGTATGCCTGGCTCCGCTGCTCCCCTGAGCTGCGGTCTACAAACACACACCGTCCAACATCACCGTACAGCCACTTTAGGAAACGATTTCCCTCGTACTGGCTCTTTGCTACATAGCGATAGGACACCCGAAGGCGCAGCATGCACCACACCAGCATGGCCTGCTCCAGCCAGCAGAGGTGGTTGCCAGCAAAGATCACCGGAAGGGCGTGCTTCTTTGCGTGAGCACAGGCAACCTTTGCGTGCTGAAAACCGTGGACACGAGACCCAAAAAGGTAGCTAAGCGCACTGAGTGATCCGGAGAGAACGCAGCGCACCAACGTGTTAACCGAGTTCAAAAGGTTCATGGCGCGACCATAGCGGAACCTATGAGAGCTGTCATGTCCTGTCGTACACTATGTACGTGCCAAAGCATCTGCAAATCGACTACTCACGCCTCCTCCAACACCACCTGGGAATCTTGGAGTCGATGCAAACCAAGAACGGCCTGTTCCTTGCTTCTCCCGTAGGCGTGTCTACTGGATACGACAAGGCATGGCTGCGCGATAACTTCTACGAGTGCATGGCGTTTGAGTACGTCGGCCGCTGGGATGTGGTACACAAAACCTACCGTGCCATTCTCAACATCTTCCTCAAGCACGAGGAGAAAATCGATTGGGCAATCTCCCACAAGCCAACCGAGAAGTTCCAATACATCCACCCTCGATACAACCCGGAAACTTTCGATGAGTTTTGGGAAGAGTGGGGCAACAAGCAACACGACGCAATCGGAGCCATCCTCTTTCGCATTGGCGAGCTCGAAGACCACCTCGGGTTCACGGTGATTGAATCACCCGACGATAAGCGGATTATTCAGAAACTCGTCGACTACCTTGCGGCAATTCGCTACTGGGAAGACCCAGACAATGGGGTATGGGAAGAGAACGAAGAGGTGCACGCATCGTCCGTCGGCGCCTGTGTAGCAGGGCTCAAGAAGATACAGTCCCTCGATCTCTTCCATGTGCCGGATGAGCTCATTTCTCAGGGTGAAGCCACTCTGCGCCGCCTCCTCCCACGCGAGAGTGAGGGAAAGTTTGTCGATCTCGCCGAGCTCAGTCTCATCTACCCTTTTGACGTAGTAACTCCCCAAGAACGTGACCGCATCCTGGAGAACGTGGAGTACCACCTCGTAAAGGAGCGGGGCGTACTCCGCTACAAGGGCGACTACTACTACAACGCCGACGTCGACGGCAAGTCACAGGAGGCTGAGTGGACGTTTGGCTTCTCGTGGCTTGCGATCATCTACGAGCGGATGGGCAATAAGGATAAGGCGAAGCACTACCTGCGGGAGGCTATGGGTACGATCAACGCGATCGGCGATATCCCGGAGCTCTACTACAGCAACTCACCCGCCCACAACGAGAACTCCCCTCTCGGCTGGAGTGAGAGCATGTTTGTCATTGCGCTCCTACGCTTCTACGACCAGTGGGTAGTTCCAACACCAAAACCATGAACCAGTACCTAACCCCCGAGCTGCTCGCCTGGATCCGCGAAGCACGTGCCGCCGGCCAAACCGAAGTGCAGCTCACAGAGGCCCTCCTAGCACAGGGCTGGCCAGCAAGCATGGCGGCGCAGGTGCTCAGCGAGAGTGGCGCAGCAAAGCCGGCAAGGCGCCGATCACTTGTACCCCTCATCGCGAGCATCAGTGTTCTCCTCGTAGCAGGCGCCGGCACGGCAGCAGCTAGCTACCAGGGCTACCTCCCTGCGGTTTCTCGCCTTGCCGAGCCAGCGGTGGTAAACGAGGAGCAAGCCACCAGGCTAACCGAGGCCCTCATTGCACTTGCCGAGAGTGGCGCCAAGCTTCCTAACCGCGCCTTTAGCCTGAAGGTTTCCTACACTCCTTCCAGCACACTTACCGAAGGTGGCGTAGTGGGTACAGTTTCCCAAGCCTACGCAGCAGTTGATGGAGAGGAGGAGCTCTTCACCGAGGAGCCGTTCACCGCCGAAGCGCCCGAGCTTCCGCAAATCCAGCTCTTTGCCGACCTCACGGCAATTGAAGAACAGCTCACAGAAGTTGCCATTGAAACCCTCCCGCTTGAAATTGAGCTTACCGGCTCGGTGTATGAAACACTCGCTGCGAAAGCCGATCTGAGCATCAACCTGGAGTCTCTGGCTGCACAGGTGCCCGCTTGGCCAGCGACCTTCCCCAAGAAACCGGTGCTTTCACTTGCCATTCCTGAAGGAGGCACCAGTGCATTCATCAGCAGTAACCTCCCACTGTACGTCGTTGGCGAAACACCTCCCCCAATAACCTGGTACGAACTCAATATCCCCGCCGATGAGTTCGTGAGTGGCGATGCCCTCAACCTAATGCCTGCACTGGGGGAGGCTGACAAAGCACAGATGGCGGATGCTGCACGTAAGCTAGTCCCCTACGTTAGCTATAGTGGGATTGTGCGCTACAACGATCAGCCAGCACACAAGCTACAGATTAGCCTCAATCGCGCGGCCATAGAGGCACTCAATGCCGAAGGGAGCGGGCTATTTCCTGCTGCAAACGACGCGCTCTCCGCACAAATTGATCTCATACTCCACCGTGATAGCAAGGCACTCCTCGACGCAGCGCTGCAGGCTACCTATACCTCGGACGCTGTCGGAAAGATTGAGGTACGAGTTGCCCAGAAAGAGACACTCCTCGCCCCAGTTCCAACCCCTTCACCAGTCGCCCCAATCGAAGATCTCATCGGTTCGATTGGATTCTAGATGAGCGCTATTCTGCACGGGACGAGGCACCTCGTATCGGTAGATCCGGTACTCGCTCGCACCATTGTCCAAGTTGGCGCATGCACCTTGCAACCTAACGGCAGCCTCTACCCCGAACTCCTGGAAAGCATCGTCTCGCAGCAGCTGTCCGTTAAAGCCGCGGAAACCATTTGGGGGCGCATCAAGGAACACTACGGCGGTACCCCAACCCCAAGCCAGCTCTTACAAACTCCCGAGGACGCTCTGCGGAGCTGTGGCCTAGCGAGTAGTAAGGTTCGTGGCATGCGCGCCGTAGGCGAAGCTGAGCTTTCGGGAGAACTCACCCGGATCGCTAGTTTAAGCACTCCGGAGGCCGAAGAGTCGCTCGTCAAGCTGCGTGGCGTTGGGCCCTGGACAGCCTCCGTGGCCCTACTCTTTGGTCTTGGTCGCTTAGACCTGCTGCCGGTGAGCGATCTTGGCCTCCAGCGGGGCGTACAACGCGCGTATGGCCTCTCAAAGCGTCCAAACTCATCTGAACTCACCAAGCTTGCAAACGACAACTCTTGGCACCCCTACGCAGGCCTAGCCACTTGGTACATTTGGAAGGCGTGGGCATAGAAAAGTGACGCCACCCCGAGGGGTAGCGCCAAGTGTTAGCGAGGCAACGGAACGTGCGGCACCTTTTCAGGGGTACGCGCAAACACGTAGCCTGACGTACGGTTCGTGCGAGAAAGATCGGCCCACCAGTTCAAGTCTTTGGCTAGGCCCAGGTCAAGCCCCAGCACAATCTGGCGCACTTCGTGGTTCACGTCAGATCCGCTTCGCCTCCAGCAGAAGAACTCTGCCTGCCGTGCATTCATCGTGTAGCTTGCGCCAACAATGAAGCCAAGCGGCAGTACGTACTGCAAGAGTCCCGCCGGAACGCCGGCCGCAAGCAGGTCCTCGTACAGCTCGTAGCCTTCATCACAAATCTCCTGCGCCGCCTCCGTGTAGAGCGGGCAGTCAAACTTGTTGTAGGCGTAGAAGCCAAGGTACGGGGTGAGGAGCGTGCGATCTTGCCTGCCAACCACGTGACGCTTTACGTCCCGGTGTCCGCGCAACGAGATCTGGTAGGTGAAGTGCACAGCGGTGTGCTCAAACACCGTAGGAAGCTTGTCATGGCTCCCACGGATGCTGGTGCTCGTAACTGCTTCCACACCTTCCCGGCTGGACGTTTCTTGGTTTGCACCAGCAAACCTCCACTGCTTCAATCCTCTCAGGGTGAGCCCGTTGCGCGTAAGCTCGGATCTGAACTGATTCTGCAGCCCGATGACCACAGCACCATCCCGACCAGGCATGGGATACGTCCAGCCCATGCGCTCCCATGGAGTTGGCTCTGTATAACGCAGGAACTGGCCTGCGCCAACGCCAACCGCTTGCTCCTCAATGAGCCGCGCCACTTCGTACGTTTCGGCAGTGCCGTCGTTGCGAAGGTGCTTGAGCACCTGCTGGAGCTCTTCGCAGCTCACCGCTACCGCAAGCGAGGTAAGTGAGCAGTACGGGATGAAGTTTCCGAGAACATCAGGCACTTCACCGTTTACACCCACGTTCATCTGCTTCTCGTCGGTAATGAGCTCGCCCCATTTGGCGCGCAGGAGAGCGCCAAGCAACTCATTGAGTCGCACGTACGCATCTTTGCACTTTTCGAGGTAGGCAATCACCCGATCTGCAAGCTTGTTACCAACCAGGGCTCGGATCTCTTCGGCAATTGGGTACCTACCGGCGCCCTTCATGTTTACGAAGCGAGTTGAGAGTTCGATGATGCCAATGGCAATTCGTGCCCACTCAATGGCCGAGGCCACGTGTTGGGAAACGCCCTCCAAGAAGATGGTTGCCTTGGCCGTACGGGCGATCGAATCGTGTCCGTACTTGTCCAGGTTAAGCTTGAGAAAGCGGCGCGTGCGATCGCTTGCAGCGATTTGCTCCATTACGTGTGGGTCTTGAACGGCTCGTAGGAACTGCTCAAATGCACCCCCGTGCTCGTTGCTGTGGGCAACAAACGCCTCAATCCCCTTGATGTCGAGTGCCTTTAGGTAGTCTGCGGTTGGAGTTTCGCTGCTTTCGGCAACGTGCTCGCGCACGATCCCTTCTGGCAGCATGCTCACGAGCAGCTCTGGCAAGAAGTGGTTTGCCCAGACATCGCGCACCCCTCGGCGAGCCGGAGGCATACGTGAGTACATTGCGCAGAGCGCAGACATCACGTTTTCCGGCAGTCCCCAGCCAAAGAACACGCGGCCGGTAAGGGAGGTAAAGAACGGCTGAATAGCACGCACTTCAGCTTCGTTCCAAGCAAGTTCGGGCCACGGTGGGGTTGCGAAGAATTCTTGCGCTACGCGCATGGATGTTTCCGCGGGAGCAGGAAAGAGGTCAGTGCCAGAGCCATAGGTTCTACCAGGCTTCCAGCAGGTTTGTAGAGCGGTTGCCAGCATTCCTGCCGGTCTCAGATGTGTTTTCATGATGGGAAGTTTCTCCTCTTCAGGTTGCCTTGACGCTAGCAGCTACCCAGTCCGTATACTAGTCTGAGAGCATCTTTTGCTTATTCACCCACACCTGCTAGCCTCAACCCATGTCGAACCTTCAGCAAGGCAAGTGTTTCGTTCTCACTGGGCCGAATGGTGGCGGAAAATCCACCGCCGGCCCCCAGATCGCTGCGAAGCTCACAGCAGATGGCCACAAAACGGTGTACATCTATGGCCCCGGGGTAACCCCACCAGCCACCGCCTTAGCAAGCCTGGTAAAGAGCCAAGAAACTAGCCCGAGCAGCAAGTTCTCCCAGTCACTCGTCTGGCTCGCACAGCATGCCGAGAGCCTCGAGCACATTCGGGAAACCTACCTCGATCAGGGCGTGCATGTAATCCTCGATCGTGGCCCCGAAACCACCTGGGTCTACAACATCAACGGCATCCTCGAGGATCGCGAGCTCACGGCAGCAAACGCCGTGATTACCGCCCTCTACGGAGCCAACGACGGCATCCCCCACTCGGGCATGCTCACCGTAGACGCCATGTTGGTGTTTGACGTCCCCATCGAAACCGCGCTCGTGCGCATGAAGCAGCAGTCCGAGACGGATCAGTTCCAGGATGCCGCCCGCGAAGAGCATGAGCGACGTCGCCAAAC
Organism: Patescibacteria group bacterium; assembly: GCA_022842085.1. Taxonomy (GTDB): domain Bacteria; phylum Patescibacteriota; class UBA1384; order CAILIB01; family CAILIB01; genus JALHQF01. The sequence continues at coordinate 24,152 of JALHQF010000001.1, forward strand.
CTACCTCAACGCTCAATTTGGCCAGCGCACCGAGGTAATCGATGCGAGCCAACCCATCGAAACGGTAGTGACCACCTGCACCAGCTACATCACGGGCATTCTCAACGCAGCCTGAAAACAACCCCGGTACCTCGCCGGGGCCTTATGTTGCCTCGACACATCGAGGAGTTTCGCTAGGGTGGGTACAGCCATGTGTACATTTACAACTGGAGGAGCCGATGCCGGTACTCCCTGATCACGAAATCCAAGCCCTCATCACTGCCGGCGCTATCAAGCTGGTGCAGCCAGAGAGTGTGCAGCCCAGCAGCCTCGACCTTACGATCGGAAGTGCACTCGGGCAGCTTACGGCGAAACCTTCCCCGAGAGGCACCTACGTCGTAGGTGACCTGGAGCGCCTCACCTCGAACTACCTGCCAAACATTACCGGCGAAGGCTGGGCAATCTCTCCAGGACAAGTGTGGTACTCCACAGGGGTCACCAGCCTTGCTCTTCCGGATGGTGTCTGGGGTGCAATCGATCCAAAGAGCTCAATGGGACGAATTGATCTCTCAGTTCAGAGCATCGTGCCCGGAGGCAAACGGATTGGTGAAGTTCCCGCCGGCTTTCGTGGAAAGGTAACCCACCTGCTCACGAGCCAGAGCTTTCACGCCGTGCTTCCACCCAACCTGCCGGTTGCGCAGCTTCGTCTCTATCGCGGCGAGCGCGCCGTTGTGCGACAGCAAACCGTGCACCTCTCGCTACGTAACCACGTGGTTGCCCAACCAACCGGCAAGCCCCTCATCATCCAATCTGGAGCCAACAGCGCTCGGGAGTTTTTCCGAGCTAAGCACGTGTATCAACACGAGGGGGCGCGAAGGATCATCCTTGAGCCAGGCCAGTTCCTCTTGGCAACCACCATTGAGGGAGTGGCAGTTCCACTTGATCAGTGTGCGGAACTTACGGCCGTAGATCTAGGAAATGGGCACCTCATCATTCACTACGCTGGGTTCATCGACCCTGGGTTTGGCTTGGGACATGCGCGCGGCAACGTGATTGTGCTGGAGATCAGGAACATGGGCACAACCCCCATTGAGCTTGTGCACGGCATGGGGATTGGCACCCTCACCTACGAACAGCTCACCTCTCCGGCAGCAATGCCCTACGGTAAACGCAAGAACCACTACGGCCACCAGCGGAAGCTGCAAATGGCAAAGTTCTTCGTCTAATTCGTGCCACCCTCTCGGGTGGCACGCTTTTTTAGTTAGATGCTCCCAAACTGCTTGCGTAGCTCATCCCGGTTGGCAGCGTGTGCAAGTGCCGCATCTCGGGTAATACGACCTCGATGCGCCGCCTCCTTCAGCAGATCATCAAGCAGCGCCATTCCCTCCTTACCACTGGTTTGAATTACGGTAGGTAGCTGCGCATTGTTGCTCGTACGAATGGCATTCTTCACAGCGGTAGTACCAACCATTACCTCCGCAAAGAGCTCAACGCCCTCTCCGTCCGCCCGGGGCACAAGTCGCTGGTTTACCACCCCTACCAAGATATCCGCCAGCTGTATGCGTAGCTGCTCTTTCTGCTCTGGTGGGAAGGAGTCGAGAATACGATCGATGGTGGCCACTGAGCTATTCGCATGAATGGTGGAAAGCACAAGGTGGCCAGTTTCAGCCACGGTAATGGCGGCGCTAATACTTTCGCGGTCGCGCATTTCACCAACGAGAATTACGTCAGGAGCCTCACGGAGCACTGCTCGAAGCGCGCTCGCAAAATCTACCGCATCTACTCCGATCTCGCGTTGCTCGATTACCGATTCTTTCGATTCGAAGAGGTACTCGATAGGGTCTTCGATCGTCACGATGTGTGCTCGACGCTGACGATTGATCTCTTCAATCATCGAAGCGAGCGTGGTGCTCTTTCCTGAGCCGGTCGGGCCAACCAGGAGGATAAGTCCGGTTTCGTGGGCCAGCATTTCCTTGAGCACCTCTGGAGCACCGATCTCATCGAGGAGCTTGATGTGTGGCTGCACGTAACGCATGACAAGCGCCGGGTAGCCACGTTGCCGAAAGAGGTTTACGCGGAAACGGTGTCCTTCCCACTCGTAGGCAAAGTCAGTTTGCAGCTTTTCCTCGTACTCTTTCAATTTTCGGCTGGGCAGCAACTCATGAACGAGTGCCTCTAGGTTTGCCTTCGTCATCTCCGGCTCGTCTAGACGCAGTAGGCCATGCTCGCGATCCTTGACGATTGGGGGTTGCCCGAGCGTGAAGATAACGTCGGCAACGGTTTTCTCAACTGCCTGCCTGAGAACCCCTGGGAGGAGCGATGCCTGCTTCTGCATAGGCATAGCCTACGCTAGCTGTTGGGAAACCTCAACAGAAGTAACGTGGCAGGTCTGGATGCATCCTCGTGAGAAGCTCGTAGCGACTCACTCCTGGCAAGCCTTGGTTTTCCACTACGGGAGCCAGCTGCACCACATCCCCGACATCGTGGTGAGGTTGTAGTTCAACCATGCATGCATTCATGCACACACTGCCCCGAATCGGTAGGAGACTCCCATCTGCATGCCGAATACGCCCACAGTTGGTAAAGCTAAAGGGAATCCCTTCTGCGTACCCAACCGGAACTACCCCAATCCTCATGCGCTGCTTGGCCATGTAACGCCTGTCGTAGCCAATCAACTCACCCGGTGTCACCTCATGTACCTGCTGCAGGGCTGCCTTCCACGTTGCAAACGGCAGCGTACCCAGGCCAGGGTCACCATACAGACCAAGCCCCACTCGCACCATCGCCTCACGCGGGAGTGCTGGCATATGTAGCACTTCGGTCTTGCTGAGGTGGTAGACCTCACATGCTGGCAGCACTGCGATTGCAGCACCCCACAGCTCGGCTGCCCGTGTGCTACTTGACTCATCGACCGCGGGATAGTGCCCAAACAGCCCCTCAGCATGCATGCCGGCACTCGCCAACTCTTGAGCACACTGTGCAAGCTCCTCGAGCGACAGCCCATAGCGATGCATGCCCAGGTCCACCTCTAGGTGAATTGGCAGCGCTTGTCGCTCTGCCTTGCACCACGCCACGAGTGCGCGAGTCTGCTGGGTACTCCGAAGCGACACGCGCACCTGCTCACGGGCAAGCGCAGGAAGATCTTTGCTGTTGAATGGACCCAACAATATAAGCCTCCCCACATACCCCGCACGCCGAACTAGCTCCACTTCTTCGAGGGTTTGTACCGCAAGCCAAGAGACCCCATGCTCCATGAGCTTGGGCACTACTTGGGCGATACCGTGTCCATATGCATTTGCTTTCACCACCAAACACACCTCTCGCTGTCCAGCGAGCTCGCGGATACGCTCTACATTTGCCGCGAGCTGCGCGGCAGAGAGCTCTAACCAGCTCATCATATCCTGACGTCGATTCGGTTAGCCTCGCGGTAGATGCAGTGCTCAAGCAGAGCGTGACGGTCAGCACCCGCAGCCACGATAAACACCTGTTCACAGGCGGCAAAGCAACGTGGGGTTACCGTTACACGTGGCACCTTTGGTGGGAGGGCGGACTCTGGTACGTACACGGCTTCTGGAAGAGCCCAGAGAGCCTCTTGCCGAGGAAAACAGCTCGCTACGTGGCCATCAGCGCCAAGCCCTAGAATAGCAAACCTCGGCGAACCAATCGGACGCCCGGCAGTGCTCGGATGCGATCCCCAGCCATGCACGCTCAGGCCAAGCTCTGCCAGGGCACGCTCGTTTCGGTAGGAGTGATCAAGTGGAACAACCCGCTCATCACAGAGGAAGAGTGCGGTATGATCACCCAGCTCGGGAATGTGTTGAAGAAGGATTCGTATCGTACTGCCGGCAGAAATCCACGTCGGCTCGTCGAGCGCCACCGCATCCCGAAGCTGATCAAGTGGATTCATGCCTCGAGTATAGCGAAACCGAGCACCAGGAGTGCTCGGTTCGGGTTAGGTAGAATCTGAGACTGCTCCGCCGCCAGAGAACACTGGCTCACACTCCGCGCACTTGGCACAGATACCGTTTCGGTAACCGACCAAGCAACGGTGCCCACACCAGGTGCAGGTGCTCGGCCAGTCTTGACTCCCCCGCTCTTGGTAGGTGTTCGTACAACGACCGCACTCGCAGACCAAACAGTAACTCGACGAGCCAAGGCCAAGGTTCGCGAGAGCAAGGAAACCTTCCCAGATCATGGCGCCAATTTTCTTTACAAAGTACGAAATCCGTCTCATACGAGAGTGGTTGTAGCACCCTCTCACTACCAGCGCAACTGCTTTACCACCTGCTTGCGCAGCTCATCCACTACGAGGACTACGACGGCGGGCAGGAGGACAAATGCAAGGTAGGATACTGGAAGCGCCTCAACGCGCAGCATCGAAGAGAGCGGCCCCCAGTATACCGCCAGGAGCTGCACAACTCCCATCCCCACCATTGCCTTCACGAGGAACTGGTTCTTGGTCCCCAGCTGGCGAAGCGTTCGGTATGAAGACCTGGCGCTCCAAGCGTAGCCAAAGTGCGCACCAGCAAGCGCCGTGAGCGCGATCGTCTGCGCAAGAGTTGGCTCGTACCTTAGGAAGAGCAGGTAGAGTGCCCCAACGCTTACACCCATTGTGGAACCAATGAGCAGCATGGTGGTGGCGCTCCTGCGAGTAACGAGGGTTTTCACGTTCTTGTAGCGTGCCGTCATCAGACGTCGCTCAAGCGGCTCGGAAGCCACTGCCAACACGAGCACCCCATCGGTGATGAGGTTGAGCCAGATAATCTGGGTTGGAGAGAGCGGAAGCGGCAGTGAGCCAAGCAGAGCTGCCACGGTAAGCACCACCTGGGAAATTGAGCCAGCGACAAGGTAGCCCACCACCTTGCGTAGGTTTGACGAGATGCCGCGCCCCTCTTCTACCCCCGCCGCGATGCTGCCCAGGTTGTCATCAAGTAACACAACATCGGCCGCCTCTTTAGCAACTTCCGTACCCCCAACACCCATAGCAATTCCCACATCGGCTGCAACGAGGGCCGGGGCATCATTCACCCCATCACCTGTCATGGCCGTCGTGAGGCCCGCATGCTGGTAGGCCTCGATGATCTTAAGCTTGTCCTCAGGCACGATACGAGCAAAAACGGTCACGTCCTGTACCACCTGACCAAGCTCCTCGACGGACATTCTCCCCACATCGTTGCCGGTTAGTACCCGATCCCCCGGTCGGAAGATTCCCGCTTCCGTTGCGAGGCTCTGTGCGGTGGCAGCTACGTCTCCAGTGATCATTGCAACGCGAATACCAGCACGCTGAAGCCGCTGTACGGCAGCTCGCACACCATCTTTCAGGCCATCCTGCATAGCCACTAAGCCGTCAAACTGGAGCGTGGGAAGCTCATCAAGATCTGGCAGGGCACGTGACACCTTGTGAGCAAGGGCAATGACCCGCAAGCCCTGGTGCGAAAAGGCATGTACTGCCGTGATGATACGATCTGCTTCGAGGGGCGAGCAGTTGCAGCGCTCGAGCACGGCCTCAGGAGCCCCCGCCACTGAAATTCGGTAGCCATCGGCCTGGTGGAGAACGCTATGAAGCTTTTTGCGGTAGTCGAAACCTGGATCACGTACGAGCTGCCAACCCGACTCTGGCGTGAGCTTGCGTGCTAGTACCCCAAGCGCTGCTTCAGTTGGCTCTCCCTGCACCTTCCACGCTCCTTCGTGCTCGGTAAGCACCGCGCTGTTGGTAAGGTCTGCTGTCGTAGCAAGTGCGGTAAGTGTCAGCTCCCGTCCCGATGTCGAGACTACCGAACCAATGGGCTCATACCCATGTGCCTCAACATCGTAGAGATCATCCAGTGTCCACACCTTAGCAACTGCCAACTCGTTCCGTGTGATGGTGCCGGTTTTGTCTACCGCTACTACGTCTACCGTTCCTAGTGATTCTACCGCCGGAAGCTGCTTCATGAGCACGTTTCGCTTGGCCATGCGCGTAACTCCCTTGGCCAAGACGTAGGTCATCACGACCGGAAGTCCTTCAGGGATGATGCTAATGGCCAGCGCCAAGGCGAGCGCCACCATCGAAGACGGGGCGTCCCCTCGTGCCACACCAAGCACGATGAGGAGGGTTGCCAGAATACTCACTCCGATAATGAGCTGCCTACCCAGGAGTCGAACCTCGCGCTCAAGTGGAATAGGTGTATCAACCTCCTTGAGAGAGCCGGCAATTTTACCAAGCTCTGTGCGTACGCCCGTGCCAACCACTACCACTACTGCGCTGCCATGCGAAACGAACGTACCACTAAACACCATGTTCTTCTGGGCATGGGGTGCCAGTGGCTCGTCGCTCACAATGCTCTCTGCCCGCTTGGCTACCGGCAGTGACTCCCCGGTAAGCACCGACTCGTCGATGAGGATCTCATGGGTGTGGAGGATACGTGCATCTGCCGGTACTCGCTCACCTTCACGCAGCTCGATGATGTCTCCTGGCACCAGCTCCCTTTCTGGTACCACGGTGATGAGCCCATTGCGGCGGGCAGTGGCATTCACGACACTGTAGCTTCGCAGCGCCGCCAAGGCGCGCTTTGCTCGACCCTCTTGTACCACCCCAATACACGCATTGAGCACCAGCACACTGAGTACGATTAGCGCATCGGCCATCTCATTCCGCACGAAGAGCACCACTACCGCCAGGAGCAGGAGTGAGATAAGTGGACTCGCAAACTGCTTGAGAAAGCGACTGAGGAGCGTCGGCTGTGGGGCTTCTGGTAGCTCGTTGTAGCCGTACTCGGATTGGCGCTTTGTCACCTCTGCAGCACGTAGCCCCTCTTCACGGGCGTGCAAGCGATCGAGCACCTCAGTGCCCGAAATTCGGTACCAGCGATCCGTTGCCTCCATGTGAATAGTATACCTACTTCAGCAGACGGCGGGCGAATGTTGCATTCGCGATTTGTGGAACGAGCGATGCGGCTTCGAGCGGATCAACTCCGTCGATACACGCCAGAAGCGTACGAATAAAGCTTCCATGGCTCACAGCAATAACCGTTCCGCTCACATGATTTGATGCGAGCTTTTCTAGAAAGAGTCGAGCGCGCTCTGCCATTGAGGCAATAGACTCGACGCCTAGTGCACTCGTCAGCACAAGCTCCCCGCCCGGTTGACGAATGTACGCATCGCCCGATTTCCAGGTACCAACCTCACTGCCCGCCATGGGCCCGTAGTCGCGCTCCCGCAGCAGAGGCTCTAGCTCTAGGGGTACTCCGAGTTTCTCCACGGCAGGCTTAGCAGTGCCAACTGCTCGTAGAAGAGGGCTCGAAAGTACCCGTACGCTGCCACTCGCACGGTTAGTAAGAAGCCCACCAAGCAACTCCGCCTGCGCAAGACCTTTCTCTGTTAAGGAAACCGTATCGTGGGGAAACGTCCCGTCCACGTTTGCTTCACTCTCTCCATGGCGCACAAGGTAGAGATCTATCACGTTTCGAGTATCCACCAGTTCACTAACCTGGACAACAACCTAAGATTTTGCTATCGCTACCGCATGAGACGCACCGCTCTCGCCATGCTCCTCGGAGCGTTAACAATCACTGCCATTGCCCAAACCACGGGCCCCGAAACCCTTCAGCAGCTACGTGCTAAGCAGCGCGAGTTCCTAACCGGCGCCGAGCAGGTAAACCGCCTGCCCGATCCCAGCATGGACCGCGCCTTCCCGAGTGCACTCAAGTTCTGCAGGAAAGACGGTGTCGCCGGTCTCTGGGTTCCTGCCGAACTCAATGGCCTCACTGTCATGGTGGCACGCAATAACCTGGAGATGAATGCTCAGTTTGGCTTTGAGGACACGATTCCTAAAGAAATTCGGGTCGGCACCCTCAAGCACGGCACATTCTTTCCGCTCCCCAACCAGCATGTCGCCCAAGCCCCAGGCACGCTCTACACCATGAGCCTCAAGCTGACGGTCGAAGGCAAAACGCTGGCGTGCAGCCGCACACTGCCAACCCTCCCGAGCACACTCCCCGAGTGGAGTAGCCTCAACTAACTACGGCCCCTCGCATTACGCGAGGGGTTCTTTTGCTGCTGGAATAAAGAGGAGGGCAGCCGAGTTCATGCAGTACCGCAAGCCAGTTGGCTTCGGTCCATCCTCAAACACATGCCCGAGGTGTCCTTTGCAGGTAGCGCAGCGTACTTCATCTCGCAGCATCCCGTGCGAGGTATCGCCATGTATTTCGACCCTCGATGCATCTGAAACATCCCAGAAGCTTGGCCAACCGGTTCCGGAGTTGTACTTTTGGGAAGCGTCAAAGAGTAAACTGCCACAGGCAGCGCACTGGTAGCTCCCAGCGCGCTTTTCGTTCCAGTATGCGTTGTCGAAGGGTGGCTCGGTACCGTGCTCGAAGAGCACGCGGTACTGCTCAGCGGTAAGGTGCGGGTAGCGACTCATGCCGCTACGGGCATAGCCGCGCTTAGTACAAGTGCACCGTCCTTCCAGCCAAGCTCTACCTCGGCACCCTCGTGCACTTTGCCCGAAAGAAGCGCCTCGGCAAGTGGCTGCTCCACCTCCCGCTTTACCGTACGGCGAAGCTCCCTTGCGCCATACACACTACTGAATCCAGCTTCAGCAAGGTGCTCGCGAAGCTCTGTAGTAAACGTGAGGACAACCCCCTGAGCATGTGCAAGACGCGCCACTCGCGCCAGCTGGAGCTCCACAATTTGAGCAATGCCCTCTTTAGTAAGAGGCTCAAATACGACTACTTCATCGAGGCGGTTAATGAGCTCTGGACGGAAGAATTGCCTTAGCACAGGCTCAAACTCTGTCCGACCTGGTGAGGCGGTCTTCTTGCTATCGAAACCAATGCTCGTACTCTTGCCCTGGAAGAGCTCGCTCCCGAGGTTGCTCGTGAGAATAACCACCGTGTTGCTGAAGTCTACGGTACGGCCCTTGCCATCAGTGAGACGGCCGTCCTCGAGAATTTGCAGCAGCACATTTGCTACTTCCGGATGTGCTTTCTCAATCTCATCGAGGAGCACAACGGTGTACGGGTTGCGGCGCACTTTCTCGGTAAGCTGACCAGCATCATCGTGTCCAACGTAGCCTGGGGGCGCACCGATCATGCGGGCAACGGTGTGCCTCTCGCCGTACTCACTCATGTCTAGTCGCACCATGGCTTCTTCACTCCCAAATACCGATTCGGCAAGTGCTTTTGTGAGCTCGGTTTTCCCTACACCTGTGGGACCTACGAACAGGAAGGAGGCAATAGGCCGTCGACCGTCGGTAAGGCCTGCCCGCGCGACACGCACGGCATGCGCCACAGCTGCTACGGCTTGGTCTTGCCCGATCACACGCTCTTTTAGACGAACTTCGAGATTGAGGAGCTTCTCACGCTCTATGGCGGTGAGCTCAGCCACGGGGACGCCGGTAATTTTACTGACTACGGCAGCA
>JALHQF010000002.1:0-3031 GCA_022842085.1 Patescibacteria group bacterium
CAGAGAAATCGGTGCTCGAAGGAGGAATTCGTGACCGTGTCGCGGTGATTGAGCGCGGCAAAGAGGGTGGCGACAAGCGACTCATTGCCAAGGGTCGTCAGATCTGGGAAGGCAAGCTCGTGGTGCTGGTAAACGAGGGAAGCGCTTCGGCTTCAGAGATCTTTGCGGGGGCGGTAAAAGATTATACCCGTGGGCAGGTGGTTGGTGTAACAACCTTTGGTAAGGGAAGTGTGCAGCAGCTGGAGCCACTCCCAAACGGCGGAAGCCTCAAGATTACGGTGGCAAACTGGTATACGCCACTCGGTACGAGCATTACCGATACGGGCATTAGTCCAGATGTAGAAGCTGAGCTCGCAGAAGGTGAGACCCTTGGAACCACCGATAGCCAGGCGCTGCGAGCACTCGAGCTTGCGCGCTAACCGTAGTACGCTAAGTGCATGCCAGACGCGCCGACGCCGCCACCCCTTCCCGTCTTCGATCCCCCTGAGGATGCACCAAAGCCAGTGGTGCCAGCCGCGGTAGTTCCGGTGAAGCCAGTTGGTGAAGACCTTGGTCCTGCCTCCGATGATCTCGATATCGAGCTCGAAGATGGTGCCGATCGAGATGAAGAGCTGGCAGCCAAGCTGAACCCCTCGGCCGTACTGAGTGGCGGCTTGAGCCGAGAGGAGCTCATTCGCCAGGCTGCTGAGGCAGGCGGACAACCACTTATCGTGCCAGAGGTAGCGCAGCAGATTATTGCTGAGCCTACGCCTGAAGCGCGGGCGGGAGCAAAGGTGCAAGAAGTTGACGCTAAGGTTCAGGCCGAGAGTCTCGCAGGTGTGCCAATGAGTAGCAGGCCGCCAACCCCAGCTGTAGTTGCTCCACTTGCTACCACGGCTCAGCTGTTGCCAGAGCGACCAGTTGGTGTTCCTCCGACATTCTCGGTACCAGCTGATCGTGACCAAGCACCGCTAGGCCCTCCGCGTCGGCCACCAGCGTTTCCTCCGGGGCAAGCACCTGCCGTGCGTACCGGAGCCGCTCCCGCAGCGCTCTCGGCTCCAAAGAAGCGACGCTCTGCCGTACCGATACTTATCGGTAGCTTCTTGGTGCTCATTGGAGGGGCGCTTACGCTCGTGGCGGCTATCGGGGCGGCGCGTATCCCTGTTCTCACCCCTCTCTTTAGTGGGCTGCCTAGCAGCGGAAAAGAGGTGCTTACCAAGGCAACTCAAGCGGTCGCCTCGAGTAGCGAGCTTGCGATGACAGGTATCGTGACCCTCGAGCTGAGTAGCGGCACAGCCGGCGTGCAGAAGCTCTCCCTCGAAACGAAGAGGGATCAGCTCGGAGTACGAACAAGCAACGGCCAGGCCGCTCCGGTAACCATCACCGTAGATGGCACGAAAACCGAGGCGGTGCTGGCTGAGCAAACAGGATCACGCGAGGTGTACCGTGTAGCCTTTCCAGGCCTAGCGAGCACAGAGGATGCTAACGTGAGCGACAGCGAACTGAAATCTACCGTACTCGGAGCACTCCGAATCCCGAGCCCAGAAACCCTGCTTGCTGCTTCTGGTGCGGTAGTGAGCCATGGTGTGTACAAAGGCTCCGACGCTACCTACGACCGTATCACTACCAGTCCGGATGCCACGGCGCTGGTTGAGGTGCTGCCTGGTGGCGCGACACTCAAGAATGCCACACTCACGCACTACGTGGCCTGGAAGAGTGCTCGTCTTAGCGTGAGCCAGCTGCAGGCAATCCTTGTTTACGGAGATATTGAGTACAAGCTCGTTGTACGCTGGAACTACAGTGGCTACGGCGCGCCCGTAAGTGCTCCACAAGAAGCAATCGAACTCCTGTCGGCTACCGAGCTTGAAAACCTCACTGCTGAGGCATACGGTGCGCTACTGGGTATTCGCCCTGGCGACCTGCCCACGCTCGATGCAAGTCCTCAGCCAAGTGGGAGCCCCACTCCGAGTGCAAGCCCAGTTCCTACTGCAAGCACCACCCCATTTGTATCACCGAGCGCAAGCCCATCGGTGGTTGCAAGCCCAAGGGCCTCGAGCTCGGCTGGTGGCACCAGCGCTGTTACCCCTCGAAACGGTGGGATAACGAGTCCACGGACTGAGGTAACCGCTTCGCCTCCGGCACCGCTGACTGTTCCTGATGCTGCCGCGCTTGACCGCGATCGCAAACGCAAGCAAGACCTAGCCGACATCCAAGCTGCACTCGAAGCGCATAAGAAAGCAAACGGCTCCTACCCATCGGCACCGAATTTCATCCAGCTTTCGGCAAGCCAGGCATTCTTCACGGCAATGCTGCCAACGTTTCTCACGGCTGTTCCAGTGGATCCAACCCCTGATGTGCGTGCCTACAGCTATCGCACCATCGAGGTTGCGGGATCTCGCGTGTACGTCCTGCGAGCCATCCTTGAGAATGGCTCGGATCCCGATGGGCAGCAGGCTGGCGCGCAGCGACACTATCTCGTCACTGGCCGGTAAACCTGCTAAATTCAGGCTATGATCTATGCACTCATTGCGGTTGTCGTTCTCATTGTTATTGGTATTAGCCTCTATAACGGGCTCATCAAGGCACGTAACCATGTACACGAAGCCTGGGCTGACATTGAGGTTCAGCTGAAGCGTCGGTACGACCTGATTCCTAATTTGATCGAGTCGGTAAAAGGCTACGTGAAGCAAGAGAAGGATGTGCTGACTCAGGTAACCGAAGCACGTGCGTCGGCAGTTTCGGCCGGGGCTCAGGGAGCTGAGGCTTCAGCGAAGGCTGAGGGCATGCTCACCGAGACGCTCCGCAGCCTCTTTGCGGTTGCCGAGAACTACCCAGATCTCAAGAGCTCAGAAAACTTCCAGCAGCTCTCAAGCGAGCTTTCGGACACCGAAAACAAGATTCAAGCTGCGCGTCGTTTCTACAACAGCAATGTCCGTGAGTACCTCAACAAGCTCCAAACCTTCCCAGGCATGCTGTTTGCTGGCGGATTCAAGAAGGAAGAATACTTTGATCTCCCTGATGCTGATCCGGCTCAGGAAAACGTTAAGGTTCA
>JALHQF010000002.1:3041-33285 GCA_022842085.1 Patescibacteria group bacterium
CGCGTGACCCTCTATACGCAAGCCGCGGCAAACGTCCGGCGAACCTGGATCTACCTCAGTCTCTACCTCCTCATTTTCTGGGGGCTGGCGGCTGCGGCTGCGGCCTACTTTGGCGATACAAGCATCCTCTTTATCGGGGGTGTCATTGCTCTAGTCCAGGGTCTCATCTCTATTTTTGCCTCGGACTCTCTAGCGCTTGCTGTTTCACGCGCTAAGCCACTCGATGAGGTTGCTCCGGCCCCGGTTGCGGCTCGGGTAAAGCGGCTTACCGAAGAGCTCTGCATTACCGCAGGTCTGCAGATGCCGCGACTGTACGTCATTCCAGACTCTGCCATGAATGCGTTTGCGGCTGGCCGAAACGAGAAGAAAGCAGTCGTGGCACTCACAGCCGGGCTCATTGATAACCTCGATGACAATGAGCTTCGTGGGGTAATTGCCCATGAGCTTGCCCACATTGGCAATAAAGACATTCTCCTCATGGGGATGGTGGCGGTAATGGCAGGGGCCATTGCGCTCATTGCAGACATGTTCCTCCATAGCACGCTGTTTGGTCGAAGGCGCGAAGGGGAGGGTGGTGGTGCCCTCCTCCTTGTCGCTCTCGCGTTTGCAATTCTCGCCCCGCTTGTTGCTGCACTCATTCAGCTTGCCATCTCGCGCCGGAGAGAGTTTCTGGCGGACGGTACCGCCGTGCTGATTACCCGTTACCCGGAAGGCTTGATCTCGGCACTACGGAAGATTAGCGGCGATCAAGAGCCGCTTGAGGTAGCAAACCGTGGAAATGCCCATATGTACTTCAGTAACCCACTGAAAGGTGGTGTGGGGAAGCTCTTTAGTACTCACCCACCAGTAGAGGACCGTATCGCCGCACTGCAAAAGGGTTCCGGAATCCTTTAGTGCTTCAGGCCAGCGGTGTACACTTGCACCATGCGGCTCTCAACCGATCTCTCCCAGCGTCAGCGTTTCTCGCGCGATGCGAGTATTTTCGAGGTTCTTCCAGAGGCTGTGGCGCAACCCACAACACCTGAGGAGCTGTCCGAGCTTGTGCACTTTGCGAGAGAGCATGGCACGAGCCTCACGCCGCGCAACGGCGGTACGTGCATGTCGGGAGGACCCCTTACTGAAGGGATCGTAGTGGATATGTCGCAGCTTAACGCCGTGGGGGAAGTGGACGAACATAATCGCCTCTGGGTGGGCGGGGGCACGATGCAGACACAGGTAGAAGCGGTCGCACACCCGAAGCGGCTCTTTTTCGCACCCTACACTTCCTCACGCGACATTTGTGGTATTGGGGGGATGATTGGCAACAATGCCTCGGGAGAGCAGTCTGTTCGCTATGGACCAACGAGCCGCAATGTTGCGCGCCTTCGTGTGATGCTGTCGGACGGGCACACCTACGAATTCGGACCCCTTACTCGTGAGGAACTGGCGTGTAAAGTGGCTCAGTCAGACTTTGAGGGGAGCATCTACCGACGGATGAGCACCCTTCTTGAGCAGAACGCTGATCGTATCCACCATGCCTATCCGCACGTCCCAAAGAATACCGCTGGGTACGCGCTAGACGAGCTCTGGGAGGGAGAGGTGTTTAACCTTGCGCGGCTCTTCATTGGAGCACAGGGAACGCTTGGTATCGTAACGCAAGCGCAGCTGAAGCTCACACCGATGGTCGGGGCCTCAAGAATGATTGTGGTGCCTATAGCAGGGCTCTCGGAGCTTGCGGTAACCGTGCAGACAATGCTGAGCTGCAAGCCACAGACGTGCGAAACGTTCGATCACCACACCTACGAATTAGCCGAGCAGTACCACCCTGAGGATGCGAAGCGTGCACAGAGTGCCAGGGGCAAGCACCTTGTAGTATTTGCCGTCTATGCAGGCGCAGATCAAGTCCAAGCCGATGTACAGGCTGGGCGCGCCAAGGTGCTCCTCGAGCGATTAGGGCGTGAGGTGCTTTGGGTAGACGATCAGGCAGCCCAGGAGAGCTTCCTCCTCATTCGCCGCAAGAGCTTCCGGATGCTCTTGGAGCATCCTCAGCCAACCAAGCGCGCCCTGGCGTTTCTTGAAGATACGATTGTGCCGATTGCTCACTACGGGCCGTACTTAGCGGCTCTAGAAGAAATCCTCGCAGAGTACGATATGACCTACACCTATGCGGGCCACATTGGTGACGGATCGATACGGCTTGTTCCTCTGGTTGATATGGACGACCCAGCGGCACCCGAGCGAGTAATGGAGCTTGAGCGTCGGGTAAACGATCTTGTATTTGCGTTTGGTGGCTCTATGAGCGTTGATCACGGAGATGGAATTATCCGCACTCCTTACCTTGAGCGTATGTATGGCGCCGAAATGGTTGCGCTCTTTGCCGAGGTAAAAGCACTCTTCGATCCGCAGAATATCTTTAACCCAGGAAAAAAGGTTGGTGGTACCCTAGACTACGCCTTGCAGCACATTCGAAGAGGGAACCGGTAGTTCCGAGGATCAGTTCCGCTATCATAGGGTCATGCTTTCACGCGCACAGGCATCTGCACGTCTCCAGCTTCTTCGGCGAGAAATTGATCGCCAGCGCGCGCTCGTGCACGAGCATGATACGAGCGATCTCTCAGAAGCAGCGCTGGATAGCCTGAAGCACGAGCTTTCTGCACTTGAGGCACAGTACCCCGAACTCGTTACCCCTGATAGCCCAAGCCAGCGAGTGGCTGGGGGTGTGCTGCCTGGGTTTCGCAAAGTAGCCCATACGCAGCGGATGCTAAGCCTGCAAGATGTATTTAGTCGAGAAGAGTTGGAAGGCTGGCACGAGCGAAACCTGAAGCTCCTTGGTGAAGCTCCCAGCTACTACGTTGAGCTGAAGCTTGACGGGTTCTCCTTGAGCTTGGTGTATGAGAACCGCGTGCTGGCTACGGCCGTGACCAGGGGGGACGGTATGGTAGGGGAAGATGTTACCGCGCAAATTCGTACCCTCGATTCTGTGCCGTTGGAGCTTCCACCCGAGGCCCCAGCGGGGAGGTTTGAGGTGCGTGGTGAGGTTCTCATTACTAAGGCTGACTTTCACTTGATTAATGAGGAGCAAATAAAGGAGGGAAAGCCCGTTTACGCCAATCCGCGCAACCTGGCGGCTGGTTCGGTGCGCCAGCTGGATCCTGCGCTTACCGCCAAGCGGCGACTCCGATTCGTGTGCTTTGGGGTTCCTTCTGCTGAGGTGCTCACTCACGAAGATGAGCACCTTTTTGCTAGGCAACTCGGGTTCTGGGTAGAGCCGCATAGCAAGGCATGTACATCGACGGACGAGGTATGGGATTTTCTCCAGGCATGGGACACCGAACGTAACGACTTGCCCTACGGAACCGATGGTGCGGTGGTAAATGTGCAAGAGCGCGCATACTTCCAGAAACTAGGAGTGGTAGGGAAGGCGCCGCGTGGCGCTGTAGCATACAAGTTTCCTGCCGAAGAGGGGACGAGCGTTGTGCGGGATATCGAGCTGACCGTGGGTCGTACGGGTGTAGTAACCCCAACGGCCTTGCTCGATCCGGTGCAGCTTGCGGGTACAACTGTGCAGCGCGCCACGCTCCACAACGCCGACCAGATTGCTCGTCTTGATGTACGCATTGGCGATACCGTTGTACTGCGTAAAGCGGGGGACATTATCCCTGAAGTGCTGAGTGTGGTTATGGGTTTACGTCCCCCGTCGGCTCTCCCCTTTCAGTATCCCGAAACACTCGGAGGTGTGCCGTTGGTTCGAGCTGAAGGAGAGGTTGCCTACCGTGTAGACCCAGCGGCGGCACGCACCCTGGGCGCTGTGCTGCAGCGCCAAATTGAGCACTTCGCAAGCCGTGGTGCTATGGATATCCGGGGACTTGGGGAGCAAACCGCCGCTACGCTGGTTGAGGCTGGGCTCGTGCGTTCACTGGCAGACCTCTACCTACTCACCTTTGAGCAGCTGATGAGCCTAGAAGGGTTTGCTGAGATTTCCGCGCAGAACCTCCTTGCGTCCATTCAGGCTTCAAAGGATCGGCCACTCTCTAAGCTCATCTATGGCCTTGGTATCAGGCACGTTGGCGAGGAGACAGCTCGAACCCTATGCACTTTTTTGGGCCAGCAGCTTGGTGTGGGGAGGTGGCCACTCGCTCGTACCATTGCGGTGCTGCGGCTCCAGACCGAGGCATCACTGCAAGCGCTCCCTGACGTTGGAGCTGTGGTAGCGTCGGCTATCCACACCTACCTTACCGATTCACACGAGCAGGTTGTGCTCGATCAGCTCATCGACTTGGGGGTACAAGCTCCGCTTGAAGTGCAAGCACAGGCGAGAGCGGGTGTGCTGACAGGTAAAACCCTCGTGCTTACCGGTACCCTCTCGCGACCGCGCGAAGAGGTGGCTCTGGAGATTCGGGCTGCAGGTGGAAAGGTGAGTGGAAGTGTTTCTAGCGAAACCGACTACGTGGTAGCTGGAGAGAAGGCTGGATCGAAACTGCGAGAGGCCGAGCGACTTGGTATTACTGTACTTGATGAGGCTGGCTTGGCAGAGATGCTTGACGCGGCGTAGGATGGGGGCATGAGTACTACCACGTTTGAAGGAGCTCCCGTCCAGGAGGCTGTACCGCAAGCGCCCACAAGCGCTGAGCGCGGCCGAGAGGTAATTGATGCTTGGAAGCGGCGTCGTGCCGAGAAATCTGCAGCTCGCCAAGAGCGCGTACTGATGGGCTTCCGCAAAACAGGCGAGTTTATTGGGCGAATGCTTGGTACGGTGCAGCAGAAGCGTGACGCGCTGGTTGGTGGCAGCGTACAGGCGGTGGAAACTGGGGTAGGCAGAGCCGTCGAAACCCACGAGCGTATGGTGCAAGGTGTGGAGAAAGTCATTGATGCTGGTGTTGCCGCCAAAGAAGCGGCAAGGGAAAAAGTCGATACAGCCCAAGCGGAGTTCCGTGGCTTCTTCGCACAGCGGGGCATTAACGCCGAGTTCAACCCTAAAATTGCCAGTGTTGAGGCAACGCTCAGTGGTCTCATGGCCGATTCGTCTCGTGATTTCAAGGCAACCAAGATGGAGTACCTGCTCAAGATGAAGCAAGCACTTGATGCCGGTGATGTAGGTGGGTACCAGGAGCTCGCAAACGAGCTTGGGGTATTTGTTGCCGAATACGGGGAGCACCAGTCTGCACAGTACCAGCGCATTCTCGAGGCGCGTCAGCAGTTGCAAGACCTCCTTGCGCGGCGTGAGCGGGCCCGACAACTCCTTGGCTAACCGACACAGCATGTCTACACAAGCGCCTCTCGACCACATGAGTGAAGATGAGCTTCGCTGGGAGCTCGGCGAGCTCGATAGTATGGCCCCTGCACTCGAAGCCCTCGATGCCCAGCTCGCCGATGCGCAGGCAATGCTTGAAGCTGGTATGGACGCAGGGGATAGCGCAGTGGAAGCTGCTGCCAATGAGGTAGAGGATGTCATCCGTGCTTCAGATGAGGGCGATCAGCTACAAGCTGCCCGCGCAGCGCTGAGCTAATGGAGGCTGAAACGTTTCCTCAGCAGCTTCCTCAGCCTTCGAAGCGTATCGAGACTCCTCAGCGGAGCACGTCGCTCTTTGAGAAGGTTGCGGGTACCTATCGTTCAGCAAAAGAGCGAATTGCCAATCTGACGAAACGTGCTCCAAGGGAAGTGCCAAAGAGCTTTTCGGATGCCGTGGCACTTGAAGCTAAAATCCAGGAGCAAATTGGTCGTACCATCCTTACGGTAGACGATGAGGTTGTAGCGCGAGCTGCCCTCGCGCGCCAAACTTTTATGGATCGACTTGAGGGCGTGTCTACAAAGGGCATGCGGCGAGAGCTTGCCAAGCTTGAAGATCACCTCGCCATGCTCGCAAGGGGAAAGGCTAGGGTAGAGGCAGGTATCGGTACCCAAAGCACTACGGCCCAGCTTGAGGCTATGCTCAACAACCTCCAGTACTACTACGACAGCATAGAAGAGGTGCAAGAGCGTATACAGGCAATCCGACGTAAAACGGCTACAGCGCCTGCGGCGGGCTTCTCATTTTTCCGTAAAGCCGAATCGCTATGAGTACCGCCACCCTAGGTGACGTTCTCACTGAGTTGGAAACG
Source organism: Patescibacteria group bacterium (assembly GCA_022842085.1). GTDB lineage: Bacteria > Patescibacteriota > UBA1384 > CAILIB01 > CAILIB01 > JALHQF01. The sequence continues at coordinate 9,120 of JALHQF010000002.1, forward strand.
CAGCTAGCTGAGCTTTCGCGTAGCCTTATGCGTATTGAGCAAGAGGCTGCACTCGCACTCCAGGAGCAGGTTGAGGATCTCCATGCGGCGGTAGTGGCAGCTGAAGAGGATGTGCTGCGCGCTGAGGCACGAGCCTCGCTCGAGTAGCCAGAGCCTGCTAGGGTGTTCTGGTATGGACGCTCCTGCAATTGCCCACCTTGCCCACCTTGCCAAGCTTGCACCAAGTGAGGAGCAGGTGAATCGCTACGCTACTGAGCTTACGAGCATCGTTGGCTACGTGGGGCAGCTTGCCTCGGCAGACGTACAGGCAGCGCATCGGGACGCGCAGGAGCAGCTTGGTGCACCTGATGGAGCTAGCCCAGACCCATCCTTCTCGCGCGACACTGCTCTGGCAGGGTTTCCGCAGCGTGAAGGCTCATACCTTGTGGTGCCGGCGGTGCTCGGCGGAGAGGTTTCGGCAGCATGAGCACGCTTCCTCGAACGCTCGCCCAGGTGGCGGGGTACTTTGCGCAAGGTGGCACGAGCGTGCAGCTTACCGAGGCGTTTCTAGCCCGGATTACCAGGCTTGAGAGCCTCAATGCCATGGTTACGGTGACTCGCGAACTGGCACTGGAACAGGCAGCGGCATCGGATGTGCGCCGAGTGGGGGGCACGAGCTTGGGTGTATTTGACGGCGTGCCCTACACGCTTAAGGACGTTTTCTGTGTACCTGGAGTGCCTACAACTGCAAGCTCGCGGTACCTGAGTAGCTGGACTCCGCCGTACGAGAGTACGGTTGCGCGTAAGCTGCGCGAAGCAGGTGCGGTACTCCTTGGCATGACCAACACCGACGAGTTCACAATGGGTGCCAGCACGGAAACAGCCTGGCCGGGAGTTACCCACAACCCGTGGGATACCAGCAAAGTGCCTGGCGGTTCTTCAGGTGGATCAGCCGCCGCAGTGGCAGCGGGACTTGGCGTATTCTCCATTGGCACTGATACGGCGGGAAGTATTCGACACCCCGCTGCCTTCTGTGGTGTTACCGGCGTGCGTCCCACCTACGGCCGCATTTCTCGCTACGGTGAGATTGCCATGGCGAGTAGCCTCGATCAGGCTGGGCCAATTTGCCACACCATTGAGGACGCAGCGGCCATCCTTACGCTTCTGGCGGGGCCAGATGAGCGTGACGCAACCTCACTCAAAACGCCCGTACCTTCGTACGAGCTCACGGGAGCCTCGATCGCCGGGACGCGCGTCGGTATCCCTAAGGAGTACTTTGGTGAAGGTTTGAGCGACGGAGTGCGAGTCGCAGTGAATGAGGCGGTTGAGGTACTCAAGGCACAGGGAGCCGAAATTGTGGAGGTTTCCATTCCAGAGGCAGAGCTCGCGCTACCTGCCTACTACGTACTCTGCCCGGCAGAGGTATCCAGTAATATGGCGCGATACGACGGTGTGCGGTACGGACATCGAAGCAAGGCGGATACGCTGGCGGTGCTCAACGCTATGAGTCGATCGGAGGGGATTGGTGCCGAGGTGCAACGGCGCATCATGCTTGGCACCCACGTGCTCTCGACTGGGTCGCACGACGCATACTTTGCGAAGTCCTGGCAGGTGCGCGACGCGGTGGTAGCCGCATTTGAGCGGGTGTTTACGCAGGTAGACGTGCTAGTGAGTCCAACCACACCGCACACTGCCTTTGCGATTGGGGCGCATGCAGGTGATCCAGTGGCCATGTACCTCGAAGACGTGCTGGTGGTGCCGGTAAACATTGGCGAAATCTGTGGCCTCAGTGTTCCCTGTGGACTCGTGGATGGGATGCCGGTCGGCCTGCAGGTAATGGCAGCGCGAGACCAGGACGCGACGATGCTGCGGGTAGCACACGCGTACCAGCAGGTCACGAGCTGGCACGAACTGGCGCCGGAGGTGTAGTGCTCCAGCAACGCGAGAGAAGCTGCTAAACTGCCCACATGAACGGTATGACACGAACCCTCTCTATTGCTGGTGCCATTATATTGGTGCTGTTTCCACTCGCGCTCTACCTTAACGATCCCAATACCGAGGTGGCGGATGCGACCCCTTCTCCCACTCCAACTGCTACGTCTATGTCTACACTGAACATTGCTGAGTCCGATTTTAAAACCGCTTCGCAGGTAGTAATGAGCACCTCTAAGGGCGACCTTGTGCTCGATCTCTACCCTGATAAGGCGCCTCGTACCGTACAAAACTTCGTCACGCTTGGAGTTGAGGGCTACTACGATGGCGTAATTTTCCACCGTATTATCCCAGGCTTCATGGTGCAGGGCGGTGATCCAACCGGCACTGGCCGAGCAGGTGAGAGCATCTACGGCGCTAGGTTTGAAGATGAGATTTGGGACGGCCAGAAAGTGCAGAAGTTTAGCCTCGCTATGGCGAACGCGGGACCGAACACCAACGGCAGCCAGTTCTTCATCGTTACCACCATGTCGCAACCGCACCTCGACAAGCTGCACACGGTCTTTGGTGCCCTGGCACCTGAGAGTGCAGCGGTACTGAGTGCAATTGAGGCAGTGGGTAGTCAGTCGGGTACACCTTCTGAGGTAGTCACCATCACCGGATTTAGGGTAAGCAAAGACTAGTGGCTGATCGCAGCATCATCGCCGGGCTTACGGGGTTCTTGCGAGATGTGGTGGTAGCGGTGGCCGGTGGAGTGCGCACTCCTGGTGTTGATGCGGTCCAGGCAGAGCGCTTGGCGGCTCACTGGGCGTCGGTAGAAGGGCACCTCATGCAAGGGCGTTGGGCTCAGGCTGTGGCCGAAGCAGATAAGCAGCTCGATGCCGGCCTGCGTATTGCGGGCGTGAAAGGTAATACTATGGGCGAGCGGCTCAAGAGTGCTAAGGGGCGTTTTGAGCAAACTCGCTACAACCAGATTTGGGAGGCACACAAGTTGCGCAATCGGCTTGCGCATGAGCTTGGTGCTAGTGCGGCGGAGCGGCAAGCGCGCGAGGCAGTGGAGGTGTTCCGTCAAGCACTGCGCACGCTTGGGGTGCCGGTGTAGCTAGGCGCCCCTCGATTGATCCTTTACCCGAGCACGGATCCAGCGCTGTGCTTTAGTAGACTTTACAAACTCGAGCCATGAAGTGCTTGGCTGCTTGCCGCGCTGAGTCACAATCTGCACGAGATCTCCGCTCTCAAGCACGGTATTGAGTGGTACCGTCCGGCCGTTTACGCGCGCTGCGATCGTCTGATCGCCTAGCTCCTTGTGGATAGCGTAGGCAAAATCTACAGGGCAGCTGCCTGCGGGGAGGTCGATGGCTTCGCCTTTTGGCGTGAGGCAGAAAATCCGATCCTGGAAGAACTCAACCTTTACCGCTTGTAAGAACTCATCTGGATCTTGCAGGTGGGTTTGCCACTCTTTAAGCGTCTGTACCCACGTGTGCTGCGCACTCACCTGTACGTTGGCTTGCGATTTGCCCCCCTTGGCATCGGCGTACGCCCAGTAGGCGGCGACACCGTACTCGTTCTCATTGTGCATTTGCTCGGTACGGATCTGAAACTCAACTGGCACACCGTCTACTCCTACGACCGTTGTGTGGAGACTGCGGTACCCATTGGGCTTTGGCACAGCAATGTAGTCTTTCACGAGGCCAGGGAGCGGGCGCCAGGTTGCGTGGAGTGCTCCGAGTGCGGCGTAGCAGTCGCTGATGCTTTCGGTGATAATCCGCAGCGCTACGAGATCGTAGACCTTATCTATGTCTTCATCGAGGCGGCGCAGCTTCTTCCCAAGGCTTGAGATGCGTTTCGTGCGGCTATCAATGCGGACGTAGGAAACGCCCAGGAGTGCGAGCGCCTCTTCGGCTTGCTGGCGCACGGCCTGAGCACGCGCTGCGCCATGCTCGAGGTGGTCCGCCATTACCTGTGAGAGCCAGGCGTAGCGTGACGGGTCGAGCCAGCGGAACGCGAGGTCTTCGAGGTCTCCTGAAACCTTACCAAGCCCTAGGCGGTAGGCGAGCGGAGCATACACATCGGCGGTTTCATGGGCGATCCGTACGCGACGATCGGGCTCTACGTGCTCAAGGGTTTCCATGTTGTGCAGGCGGTCGGCAAGCTTTACAAACACCACGCGCACATCCTCGGCGAGTACGAGTACGAGCTTGCGTAGCGTTTCAGCTTTGCCAGTTTGGCCGCGGTACTTGACCCGCGAAAGCTTGGTTACCCCATCTACGAGCCTTGCTACTTCCTCGCCAAACTGGTCGGATATGGTTTGGAGGGGTACCTCGGCGTCTTCTACGACGTCATGCAGCAGTGTGGCAGCGATGGTGGTGGCATCTAAGCCCCAGCTAGCCACCGTAAACGCGGCTTGCACGGGGTGGGTAATGTACGCTTCACCGCTCTTGCGAAGCTGTCCCGCGTGCGCTGCCTGGGCCGTAGCATAGGCACGCCGAATGAGCTCCGCCTCTTCAGGGCGTGTGCTGCGGCAAGCGGCGATGAGCGCATCTGGTGAGTGCATGGAGGGAGGGTAGCAGAAAAGTCCCCTTGCGGGGACTTAGGTTGAAGTGCCGATTGGCACAAGGAGCTTGAGGTCCTGCAGAGCTTTCGCGAGGCTCAGCTGAGCGGGATCGTTTCCTACAGCACGAACCCTAGCCCAGACCTCGGCCTCAATGTATGCACCGAGGAGGCGAGAGAGGTACTCGTCCCACTCACTCGGTAAGCCACTTGAAGCAACGACAATGCCGTTGCTCCGGATCGCACCAGCGAAGACGGGTATGTCTTCAAACAGGAGCCCGATGGCACTTCGTGAAGCATCGAGGCGAGCGTTGTGTACGAGAGACCAGAGCTTTGCGAGCGAGAACCACTGGCAGTGGCTTACAGCGGGTAGCTCTACTGGCATTTGCTGAGTTGCTGAGAGGTGTGCTGGAAACGCCTGGTCCAGCTGAGCTCGCAAGTTCAAACCTGGAAAGGCCCGGTTGAGCGCTAGCGTGTAGGGCTCGGTAGCCTGACCAGTGCCCACGTAGCCAACGCGGGTAACGACGAAGGCGCCATTCCCGCGAGGGGTTTGGTACGAAGTGAGGGCGTGCGCATCTACGGTATGGAGGAAGTGTGATCCCGCTACCTGTAGGACATCTGCTAGAAAAGGAGGTGTAAAGTTCCACATTGCTGCACCAGCTCTGGTTCTACCAGATTCACGCTTCTTCGCAACCTGCTAGTATCTACAGGTATGTCGCTCCCCTATGAAATTGTCTGCGGTCTCGAGGTACACGTGGAGCTCTCGACGGCTACCAAGATGTTCTGCCGCTGCATCAACGATCCGTTCCACGCCGCTGAAGCTAACCTCCACGTCTGTCCAGTTTGCCTCGGGCTGCCAGGCGCACTGCCGGTGCCCAATCAAGAGGCCATGCGACGGGTGATTCTGCTGGGTAAGGCGCTTGGTGGCACCTCGCCAGAGCTGGCGCGGTTTGATCGCAAGCACTACACCTACCCAGACCTACCCAAGGGCTACCAGATTACCCAGATGCAAGCCCCATTCGTAAATGGTGGGCGCATTGAGCTACTTGATGCTCAGGGGGAGGTAGAGAGTACCGTGCGCGTGCACCACATCCACTTAGAAGAGGATGCGGGGAAGCTCCAGCACCGTGATGGAAAGAGCCTTGTCGATCTCAATCGAGCGGGTGTGCCACTCGTAGAGATGGTACTCGAGCCAGATTGCAGCTCAGCTGCGCAGGCGCGACGAGTATTCCAAGAGATGCAGCAGCTCGTGCGGCACCTGGGTATTGCCACGGCCGACATGGAGAAGGGAGAGATGCGTGCCGATGTAAACATCTCCATCCGCTTTACCCATGATGGCGAGGAGGTGTGGACGCCGGTTACCGAGGTAAAGAACGTCAACAGTAGCCGCGCTGTAGAGCGAGCCATTGAAACCGAAGCCCAGCGCCTCTACGACGAGTGGCTTGCCGGTGGCAGTGTGCGCACACGCAAGGCCAAGATTACGGTTGGCTGGGATGAAGACAGCCAGAGCGTCAACATGCAGCGGGCCAAAGAGGGTGCCGCCGACTACCGCTACCTGCCAGAGCCAGATCTCCCACCCGTTCGTACGAGTGGAGAGCTTGATCCTTCTCTGATGGTGCTACCAGAGCTACCCAACGAGTTTCGGCGTCGGTTCCTCAAGGATGGTGTGGAGAGCAAGCTCGTGGAGCTTTTCCTTGGCGATCCAGAGCTGCGCGGCAGCCTCGAGCGGTTTGTGGGCGGAGGTATCGCAGCGGGAGAGGTGGCCAAGTGGCTGGCAAATGTACCTGGTACGGCAGCACTGCCCACCGAAACGCTGGCGGCACTTGTCGCACATACGAGCGCAGGCACCGTGAGTCTTTCTGCCGTTAAGCCGTTTGTCCCAGAGCTGGCGGCGTATACCGGTGAGCTTGATGCCTGGCTGCGAGAACGTCACCTCCTTTTGGAGCACGATACCTTGGCAGTCGCCCAGGCGATTACAGAGGTATTTGCCACAAACCCTGATGCAGTTGCCAGTGCTCGGGCCGGTGAAGCGCGTCTCGCGGGGTTCTTGGTCGGGCAGGTGCTAAAGCGGGTGGGCAAGGCTGGTATCCCAGCAAAAGTGCAGGAACAGGTGCGCGAAGCCCTACAGTCGTAGTACCCTAGGCGCATGGAAGCGTCAGCCACTCAAGAACAGCCGCCAGAGGTACCTGGTATTCAAGCGACGGTTCGTGCACCAAGGGTTGCGTGGTGGCGTCGTATCCCCCGCTGGGGGTGGTGGGTAGGGGGGAGTACACTCGTTCTCCTCCTTGGCGGGTTTGGTGCATGGGCTTCTCCACTCGGCGATCAACTGCAACCAGCTCGACTTACCGTGCAGGTGCGTGAAGCCGGGACGGGCATTGCGATCGCCCAGGCGCGGGTGAAGGCGGCGACAGTTGACGTAGCTACACCAGAAACCGGGGACACCGAGGAGCTCAGCCTCCCTTCTGGCACCGTTGACGTTTCGGTGGCTGCGGTTGGCTACACTGATCGCACGGTACAGGTGACCCTCAAGCGGGGAAGCAATGAGCCACTGCTCGTGGAGCTCACAAAGGTTACCAAGCCGCTCGTTTCAGCCCAGGGAACGGTTGTGGACTACATTACACGCGCTCCATTGGCCGGCGTTTCAGTTCGCATTGCTGGTAAGGAGGTGACGACCGACGCTGCTGGGGGGTTTACTGTTGCAGACCTTGCCGAAGGTACGTACCGCCTCCAGCTTTCGCAGGAAACCTACGTACCACTTGAGGAGCAGGTAGAAGTCGGGGCTGAGCCAAAGCTGCTTGGGATTCGTGCACTCGTTCCACAGGGAGATATGGTTGTGGCGAGTAACCGCTCTGGGAAACGAGCCCTCTACCTTGTTGGATTTGACGGATCTGTCCCCCGCCCATTTGCAGCGTCTGAGAATGGTGAAGAGTTTGCACCCCAGCCTGCACCAAACTTGCAGAGGGTGGCCTTCCTCTCCAATCGCGATCGGGCTCGTCTCCCCTATGGGGGCATTGGCAGCCGACTCTACATCGCCAATAGAGATGGTGGCCAGGTAAATCGCGTAGGGGAAGATACGGGTATCAGCCGAATGCTCTGGTCACCAGATAGCGCTACGCTCTTCTACACCTCTGCAGATGGAGTGAACTTCCAGAAGTACGTTAGTCGCATTGTCCGCCCAGATACTATGCGGGTGAGCACACTGCCAGACGGTCCAACCTATGATCCGGTGTTCCGACCTGACGGAAGATTCCTCTACTACAGTGTGAGCGTTGGAATTCCAGCCACAGCGGAAGCTCCGGCTTACACGGAGTACCGCCTCTACCAGTACGATGTGCTTCAGGCGAGTATCGAAGTGCTGGTAACTACCCAGAATGAGAACCTAAATGTGGAGAGCGTTTCGGCGGATGAGGTAACGTTTAGGCAGTACGGGCCTACTGGTGAGGTGCGCCGTAGTTTCCGCTTCCGCGATAAAAGTGTGAGTGAGGTTGGTCCTGCGAGTACCCCTGTGCGTACCTACATCACCTCTCCCTACCGTAACGAGCGCCTCTTCGTGGAGGAGCGTGACGGGAAGCAGGATGTGTACCGCTTACTTGCAGATGGGAGCGAGAAGCGGGTGACGGTGACCGGTGGTGTGGTACCACTACCGGCGCCCCTTATTGATGCCACCGGACGGTACGTGGTCTACGGGCTCAATCTCAATGGTGAAACGGCACTGTATGCTATAGGCATCGATGGAGGTGAGGTGCGTAAGCTTACTGACATCAGCCTCTCAACGTACGAATCAAACGGAACCTAGCATGATTTCATTCTCTCTCCTTGATTTTCTCTACCTTGTACTCAGCCTCTGCGCGATCACGGTTACGGTGGTACTTACCATTGCTGGGATTGAGGCCATTCGCATCCTCAAGGATGTACGACGTATGGCGGACAAGGTTGACCGCATGGCACACTTGGCGGAGCAGTTTGCATCTGCGTTTCTCCCCGGCCTTACCCGGGCGGCACGAGGGGCAGTGAAGGTGAGTAAGAAGGTTGAAGATTTCATGAAACGAAAGTCTGAGGCAGTGGACGATATCCTCAGCTAATTCTCAGCTAGAACCCGCACACTGCTCGTATGCGACTTTCACCAACGCTTATCGTCCTGCTCATCTTCACCAACGTTCTAGTTGGTATGGGGGGAGGAGTGGCTGGCTACGCGATTCTCTCGAATGCCGATAGCGCGCCAGCTCGCTCACTTCGTTCGTTCCTTGGTATTAGTGACGATTCACCACTCTCCGTTGCCACGACAAAAAACGTAGTAGTGCGTGAAACCTCAGCGGTGATAGATGCAGCTGATAAAGCTGCTCAGTCGGTAGTCTCGGTAGCAGTTACGGGTACGTTTCGCGACTTCTTTGGTCGTGTACAACAGCAGGAGGTTGGCCAAGGGAGCGGGTTTATTCTCACAAGTGACGGGCTCATCGTTACCAATCGACACGTAGTCGAGGGTGAGCAGTTCACCTACGAGGTAAGTTTGCCGAATGGTGATGTGTACCCAGCGACAGTGCTTGCGCGCGATCCACTTGCCGACCTTGCAGTACTGAAGATTGACGCAACCGGTTTGCCAACCGCAGAACTTGGTTCCAGTGATGCGCTCCAGGTTGGTCAGAGCGTGCTGGCGGTGGGAAATGCACTCGGCGAGTTTGAGAACTCCGTGAGTCTTGGTATCGTCTCGGGCACCGGTCGCTACCTGGCCGTAGATGGTGATGGGCTCGACGATCTTATCCAAACCGATGCCGCGATCAATCCAGGTAACTCCGGTGGGCCGCTCGTCAACCTAGAGGGTCAGGTGGTTGGAATTAATACGGCGATTGCCAGTGAGAGTGGCGGCTCGGATGGCGTAGGTTTTGCAATTCCCATCGATGCAGTACGAACGGTCCTTGATGGTGTGCGGCAGACTGGCAAGCTCGTGCGCCCCTACATTGGCGTGCGCTACCAAGTAGTTACGCGGGCAATTGCGGATGCCCGTGGCCTTGCGAGTGCAGAGGGCATTATCCTGAGTAGCGGAACCAACCAGCCAGCCGTGCTTCCGGGTACGCCAGCCGAAGCGGCTGGGCTGCGCGAGGGAGATGTGATCACCCAGGTAAACGGTGAGCAAGTAGGTGAGCGCGCCAGCCTTGCGCGGCGCCTCTCGCGGTACCGACCCGGGCAGCAAGTTACGGTAACGGTGATTCGTGGGTCAGAAACCCTCCAGCTATCAATAACACTTGGTACTGCGCCTGCAAGGTAGGTATACTTGCCACATGTACTCAAAACGCGCCTTCTCGCTCGTTGAGCTCCTCACTGTTGTTGCGGTTATTGGGGTTCTTGGCAGCATCGCTACAATTCAGGTAACAAGTGCCCTGCAGCGCTCGCGCGACTCGGCTGCCAAAGCTGAGACATCAGCAATTGCCAAAAATATCGAAGCCTGGAAGGCCAACGAGAGCTCGGTAGGTTACCTTCGGGTGGTTTCTGGAGCTGCTCCTGCGCTCACCACGGCAGGCCCGCAGAATGGCTGGGAGCTCTACTTTACGGGACAGGCCTCGCAGTACCCCACAACGGCTACGGTCGCTAAGCGTGGCACGTTCTACATTTATAGCGCCGAGGCGTTTAGCACGGCTGGCGCAAGTGCCTACAATGCAACAGCCACGGCAAGTAGGAGCTCATTCCTCTATGGGTCTGGCGGAGCGGCGCATGGTGCTCGTACCGCCGGTGGCTACATGGTTGGAGTAACCTACCTCACGGGAAATCCAAACGTTGGCACAGGTTCGGATGCTGATTCAATCGCGAGTGTAATTCGAGCCCCTTCCTTTGTAATCAACAACGGGGTTGCCACCACACTCACAAGCACAAGCTGTTTCGTAACGGGCGGTTGGTTGATCAGTACAGAGTGTGCAGTAGAGGTTGTCGCTACAGCGATTCCCACTGCTCCAGTGTCTGCTGGAGTGGATGTTGATGAAGCCGAGGCCAAGGGGCGTTAGGTTCTGCTAATACCGTAGGCTGTAATCTCTGTACCAGTGTAGTACTCGCGAAGTGCGGTAGCCTGCTGATCTGCGCACTCTAGCAGGAGGCTACGGATGGGCGCTCTTTCACGGAGTTCCTCAGCAAGTCGCAGGTAGCAGCCAAGGCCATCTGCTCCTGCGTACAAAGCGGAAGCTGGTTCGTAGGCAACGACCTCGCGTGGAGCCTTTGGAGCATGCTGCCACCCATCTTCTACGTACGGCAGGTTCGCCACAAGCATATCGAAGGGAGTAGCTGCTGGAACCTTTTCGAGGAGGTCAGATTCGAGAAACCGAATCCGCTGGAATGGACTACCTTTTGAGAGCGCTTTCCAGTTTGTTTCTGCGAGGGCAAGCGCATCTACAGAGACATCGGTAGCCAATATGTCAGCGGGAATACCAAGCTGGTGAAGCTCCAGGGCGATTGTGATGGCGATGCAGCCAGTGCCAGTGCCTAGTTCGAGGATACGCACAGGGCAGGGCTTCTCCTGCGCACGAAAGATTGCTTCAGCCTTGCTGATGGCCTCCTCAACAAGAAGCTCCGTGCGTGGTCGTGGTATGAGTGTGCTCGGATCACAGAGAAAGGTGCGACCGAAAAACTCGCACGCTCCTCTGATGTAGGCAATGGGTTCACCGGCTTTTCGTCGCGCAAACAGGGAAGCGGCAACTGCGGGGTCGATTCGATCATCGCCGTGCGCCAGAAGCCAGCTTTGCGAAGTAAGGAGTGCGTGCGCTACGAGTAGACGCGCTTCATTCTGCGGGAGCCCGCTCTCGCGGAGGCACTCGTCGACGGTCACGCTAGAGATTCACGTAACTCGGTGCGCTCCGCGAGGCGCAGCGCATGAATGATTGGCTCAAGGTTTCCAGCAAGAATCCCAGGGAGGTTGCTCCAGCTTTCGCTGATACGGTGGTCGGTGCAACGATCTTGCGGAAAGTTGTAGGTACGGATCTTCTCGCTGCGGTCTCCTGTACCAATTTGGGAGAGACGAGAAGCGGAGTCCCGCTCGAGACGTGCACGGCGCTGCTCTTCGTAGAGGCGCGAGCGCAGGATTTGCAGTGCTTTGGCTCGGTTCTTAATTTGCGAACGCTCATCCTGGCAGGTGACTACTACGCCAGTTGGGAGGTGGGTGATACGCACTGCGCTCTCGGTGGTATTTACGTGCTGCCCACCCGCCCCGCTTGATCGGTATACATCGACCCGCAAATCTTGCTCCCGAATCTCTACATCTGACTCCTCGGCAACTGGCAAAACGGCTACGGTGACCGTCGAGGTATGAATGCGACCCTGCTTCTCGGTAGCGGGAATGCGCTGCACGCGGTGCACACCAGACTCGAAGCGGAGGATGCCAAAGACTTCAGCGCCACTAATCTCGGCACTAAAGCGGGTGAGTCCACCTACCTCGGTAAACTCGCTATCAGAGATCTCGAACTTCCAGCCCATACTTTCGGCGTAGCGGGCGTACATCTTGGCAAGCTCGCTCGCAAAGAGCCCGGCCTCATCACCGCCAGCAGCCGGGCGAATTTCGAGGATTACGTTGCGATCGAAGTCGGGGTCGCGCGGGAGGAGGAAGGTTTCGAGAGCCTCCTCGAGTGAGGCGGCCTCGGCTTCGAGGGAGGGCAGCTCGGCAGCTGCAATCTCTCCAAGCTCTGGATCCTGGGCAAGGTCACGTGCCTCTGCAATTTGAGTGAAGAGCTGCTCGAGGCGAGCATGCTGCGAGAGAGCCTCGGTGAGTTGCTGGTGCCGGCGGCTCACCCTAGCGGCGTTGACAGGATCGCTAAAGAGATCTGGCGCATGGAGCTCCGCCGTGAGTGTCTCGAGTTCAGATTGGAGGGTGTGCGCAGAAGCGCTAAGCGGGGTTGGCATTGGCCTTGCGGGCTGCCTTTTCGGCAAGCTGCTTGGCTTGGGCTTCCTGCTTGGCCTGGGCGGCCTTCTGGCGGGCAACAAAGGTGTCTACGCGACCTGCGGTGTCGATGAGCTTGGATTTACCGGTGTAGAGCGGGTGGCAGTTGCTGCAGATTTCTACGCGGAGATCCTCAGAGAGGGTAGAGCCAACCTGAAAAGTGTTGCCACACGCGCAGGTGACGGTGACTTGCCGGTAGGTTGGGTGAATTCCGATCTTCATAACTCAAGCAACCTAGCAGATTGCAGAGTAAAAGAGAAGCCCCCTCAGGTGAGGGGGTGACGTTGCGACTAAGTTCCTAGTTGCGATCGCGCAAGCGGGATGCGCTCGATGAGGATGCCAGCCTGGATGCAGTGTAGATACGCAGCCCGAAGGGTGTACTCAGCCACAGGCCACGGTAGTTGAACTGGTGTGGGGAAGCATTCCGGATCTTCGGTCTGCAGGTATATGCAGGATTCACCCAAGATGAATGCGCCTCCAGAGCCTGTAAAGCTGTACTGCAGCACGATCTCGATAGGCAGGCTGTAGGTTGCATCGTCGTGTTGAACTTCGAGGTTAAAGCGAATCCGCTTCATTACATTTTGGTCGAAGATTCCGCACTTCAGCGTTCGCTTGCGCGAATCTAGTTCAATCCACGGGAGCTGCGGGTGTCGCTTGTCTCGAAGCATTCGAGCCACTTCGTACTCCGTAAGGGGAGTAACGGTGACGTGGTCAGCAACGATTGCTGCCCAGAGGTCTTTCATCCAGTTTCTAAATTTCATGTAATGTATATAGCATATTTTGCAATAATTTGCAAGATAGACAGGTTGTAGGAACTGACAAAAGCTGCTACGGTACGCCAGTACCAAATAGGTATCCCCACCCGGAGTTTGCGCCTCCTGCCTCGGTTCTCCCGTAGGTTACGCGCCATCCAGGCTCCCGCTGGGTAGTCACAAGGAGTAACTCGTCACATGCTTTCCATTCCTACTATTAAGGAGCTGGCAAACGCGGGTGTGCAGTATGGTCACGCAAGTAGCCGCTGGCACCCCAAGGCCAAGTCCTACATCCACACCACTCGTAACAAGCTCAACCTCATTGATCTCGAGCAGACCCGCGAGGCGCTCGAGCAGGTGCTTCCGCTCCTCGAAGAGCGTGCTGCCTCAGGCAAAACGATCGTGCTGGTGGGCACTAAGAAGTCGGTAGCGCCCCTCATTCAGGAGATGGGTGAGCGCCTCGAGCTGCCGTACGTCTCTGAGCGCTGGCTGGGTGGCACTCTTACCAACTGGAGCGCTATGCAGCAATCTATTGCTCGCATGAAGCGTACCGAGGAGTTCCTCGGAGACGAGCATGCGGTGCAATCGATGATCAAAAAGGAGCGCGTTGTGCTCCAAAACGAGCTCGAGCGCATGCACACAAAGTTTGGTGGTGTGCGTAACCTCACCCGCAAGCCAGACTGCGTGATCGTGGTAGATCCTGGTTTTGAGAAGAACTGCATTAAGGAGTCGAGCCTCGAAGGCATTGAGCGCTTTGGTATTCTCGATACCACCAGCGATCCCACCTCTGTGCACCACGTTATCCCTGCCAACGATGACGGTCCAAAGAGCTTAAAGCTTATCCTTGGCCTCATCGAGCAGGCCCTCACCAAGGGGCTTGAGCGTCGCAAGAGCGCCCTGGCCACCGAAGAAGCCTAAGTAGTTCTGCTATGTCGTACACAACCGAAGACATCAAGGATCTCCGTGAGCTCACCTCGATGGGCCTCATGGACGTAAAGAAAGCCCTCGACGAGGCCGGTGGCGATCGTGCCAAGGCACTCGAGCTTCTCAAGGAGCGTGGAGCGGCAATTATGGAGAAGAAGGCCGACCGAACTGCAGGTAATGGCGTGATTGAAGCCTACGTACATGGTGGCCGCATTGGTGTGCTACTGGAGGTAAACTGCGAAACCGACTTTGTGGCTCGCGGAGAGCTCTTCCAGGAGTTTGCGCACGACGTTGCTCTGCAAATTTCGAGCATGAACCCCGCAGACCTTGACGAGCTCATGGCGCAGCCGTTTATCAAGGACAGCAAGCTCACGATTGCCGACTACCTCACTGAGGTGACCAGCAAGATTGGTGAGAAGATCGTGATCAGCCGCTTTACCCGCTACCAGCTTGGTGCCTAGTTGCAATTAGCCGGTAAACCTGGCACCCTCCGAGCACCCTCGGAGGGTGTTTACGTATGAGAACCCTAGTTACCGTTTCACAGGTTGTCGGTGTCCTCGCGTTTTCCTGGTTGTGCATGCTCGCTGGTCCCTTCGGAGATCTCGGCCTGCTGTACATGTATCGAAAACTCGAAACTGCGTTAACCGTGTAGCCACATCGTTGGTGACGTGCCAAGCTCAGCTCCCGCTCTACGCGGGGGCACTTTCATTTGTTGACATGGCGCGAGGGACGGCGCACATTTGATGGGATCCTGGTTCTCCAGGAAGGTGGAGCGTTATGAAATGAACTGGTGGATTCTCATCATCTCGGGCCTTGTTCGCCTACAGCGACAAGCAAATTCCCACACGAACCCGGCACGCCTGAGTGGCGCCTAACCACAACGACCCCTCTTCGGAGGGGTCGTTCTTCCGTTCGTCTGAACCTGCTAGGATGCCTGTATATGGTAGCTGACCTCCTTACCTCCCTTCGTCCGCGTATGCAGCAAGCGCTCGACCACCTCGACGCCGAGCTAAAAACGCTGCGCACTGGCCGCGCCAACCCCACGATGCTCGATGGTATTTCCGTGAGTGCGTACGGCAGCATGATGCCACTTAAGCAAGTGGCTACGGTGGTAAGTCCAGAGCCTATGCAGCTGCTCGTGCAGCCGTTTGACACATCGCTCTTGGGAGAAATTCGCAAGGCCATAGTGGAGGCCGACCTTGGCTTTAACCCGAGTGATGACGGCCGCGCACTACGCATTGTTATTCCAGCGCTCACTGCTGAGCGTCGAGATGAACTCGTAAAGCGTGCTGGTAAGCTGGCTGAAGAGTGTCGTATTGCGCTGCGTAACATCCGCGGAGATGGTTGGGAGCAGGTGCAGAAGGCACAGAAAGCTGCCGAGATCACCGAGGATGACCGAGAACACGGCCGCGATCAGCTCGATAAGCTCGTGGCTGATTTCAATACCAAAGTGGCAGAGATGGTAGCTGCCAAAGAGCAGGAAATTCGTACTGTTTAAGAAGTGAGCATCGCCGACTCGAGCCTGGCGCCGTACGTTGTTATCGCACTCGTAGTGGCGGTACTGGCCGGCTTTGCCCGCAAGTCGCTCGTCCACCTACTCATCTTGCTCGCGGCCCAGGTGGTGCTGTTTGCGATCTTCCCCAAGCTGCTCCTGCAGTTTGTGGAACTCGTGGGACGGGTAGGCGGTTGGCTGCGAGCCGGGTAGAGTAGGGTAAGATGCTCATCAACCTTCTCGCATTCATCGCTGTCCTCGGGATCCTCGTGGCGGTCCACGAGCTCGGCCACTTTCTGGCTGCGCGTGCAGTTGGCATGCGGGTCGATGAGTTTTCGGTAGGATTTCCGCCGCGCATCTACAAAAAGCAACTCGGGGAGACGAAGTTTAGCATTGGCGCCATCCCGCTCGGTGGCTACGTGCGTGTACATGGTGAAGGCCATGAGCCAGATGCTGAGAGCGACCCACGCGCGTTCGATAACCGACCAGTGTGGGCGCGGGCGTTCATGATGAGTGCTGGGGTGCTCATGAACCTTGCACTGGCGTTTGTGGTGCTCACCGCCGCATTTAGTGTTGGCTTTAGCTCTACCGCGCAGGACCTTGAGGCAATCCCGGGGAGTACGGTGCTCGACCGTAAGGTCTACGCAGCGGGGTTCCTTGATACGAGTCCAGCCCGTGCGGCTGGTGTGGCTGTTGGGGACAAGTTCACCCAGCTCAATGGACAGGAGGTTACGGCGGTATCAGATGTGGTAGACCGTGCTGCCGCCGCACGTGATGCAGGTGCACGCGAAGTAGAGCTTACCCTAGAGCGCAACGGTGAGGAGGTGAAGAAGCTTGTGCCGGTTGCGGTGGTGGGGCCAGCGCTTGGGGTGTACATCCAAGAACAGGTCGTAGCACGGGTTCCGGTGTGGCGGGCGCCCGAGGTGGCCATGAAAGAGAGCCTCGCCATCCTCGATGTTACTTGGACGGTGCTTAAGCGCTTTGGGGCTGGTCTAGTTGGTGGTCAGCTTGCAGAGGATGTTTCTGGTCCCATTGGTATCTACCAGGCCACCGGAAATGCTGCGCAGTCTGGTTGGATTGCCCTTACCTACCTTACGGTGGCGCTCTCCCTCAACCTGGCTCTCTTCAATATCCTGCCTATTCCGGCGCTCGATGGAGGAAAGCTCGTATTCCTCGCCATCGAGGGCATATTCCGTCGTCGGGTGATTCCGCGAGCCGTAGAGCAGTGGGTGGGCTTTGCTGGTTTCGTATTCGTGATCGGGCTGATCCTTGTGCTCTCGGTGCGCGACATTGTTCGGTAAATGAGAGAGCCCCGTCCGAACGGACGGGGCTTGGTCATGGGTTGAGCGCATAGCGCCAGGTTTTCTTTTCAGCCCTGGCAAGGATAAGGATGATTGGCTCATCAATCCGATCCTTGAGCTGCTCGGGAGGGAACGGGTACTCGAAGCACTCGGCCTCTCCATGTAGTGACTCAGTGCAGAGGGCTTCAGCGAGGTTTCGGTCCAGGAACGCAAGTGCTGCGCCCTCAATAACCAGCCCGTTCGTGAGTAAGACGTCCCTGCGTACCGTGGCAGCGTCGAGCCCGCCCCGTGAGGTGGTTGGAGAGTACCCGAGCTTTACCAGGAGAATGCAGTTGGTTTGGCTGCCTGGCACCGGGCACTGCTCGCCCAGGCTGATAGCGACGTTACTCACAGTTCTTTCTAAAGTTCCTGCCATGTACGTGTTCTACCAGTACCTCCAGGTTTGCGCTAGAGTAACCACATGCGTCAATCTGCCCTCTTTTCTGCCACCACTCGCGACGTATCTTCAGAAGAGACAGCGGTAAACGCCATCCTACTTACGAAAGGTGGGTACGTACGCAAGGTGTCAGCTGGAGTGTACGCCTACCTACCGCTCGGCCTGCGCGTCATTCGTAAGATCTCAGATATTGTTCGCCGTGAGCTTGATGCACTACCAAACACGAGCGAGATCCAGATGACCAACCTCCAGCCACGCGAGCTCTGGCAGGAAACCGGCCGCTGGGACGATGCTGGCATGCGCGAGATTATGTACCGCGTTGGGGACGAGCAGGCGTACGGCCTGGGCGCCACACACGAAGAGCCTGTTACCGATCTCTTCCGACAGTTCTTCCATAGCTACCGTGAGCTCCCGATTGCTACCTACCAAATTGCGACCAAGTTCCGGGGCGAGCTGCGGGCAAAGTCTGGCCTCATGCGGGGGCGCGAGTTCTTAATGAAGGATCTCTATAGCTTCCACCTGACCCCTGAGGATCTCGATGCGTACTATGAACAGGTGGCGGCTGCGTACCTTCGCATCTACCAGGCAATGGGTCTCAAGGCCATCCGTACGCAGGCAAGTGGTGGGGTATTTACCACTATCCCAAGCGACGAGTTTCAGGTGGTAACGCCAGTGGGTGAGGACACGATCTACGTAAACGAGGCGGGGGATCATGCTCTCAACGAAGAGATTGCTACCCAGGAAGAGGCAGCTGCGCGTGGGTACACCCGTACCGAAAAAGCTACGGAAGTCGGCAACATCTTCCACCTCGAAACCAAGTACACCGCTGCCATGAAGGCCGAGATTGCCACAGCTGACGGCGCGCGCGTAACGCCAGTAATGGGCTGCTACGGCCTTGGCATTTCCCGCGTGATGGGGGTGCTTGTAGAGCTTATGGGCTCACTGGAGCAGGGTGCGATTCGCTGGCCAAAGAGTGTTGCGCCGTTTGCCGTACACCTCATTGATCTCACGAAGGATAAGGTGGGTGAGGCGGTCTATCAGGACCTGCGCGCGGCAGGTGTAGACGTGCTCTACGACGACCGTGACCTCACGGCTGGTGCCAAGTTTGGTGATGCTGATCTCGTAGGTGCGTCCGTGCGCGTGGTAGTGAGTCCACGCTCGCTAGAGGCCGGTGGTGCTGAGGTGGTGCCAGACTGGGCTAACCATCCGGAGCGCAAAGAGGTGATTACTCTCGGAGAGCTTGCGACGCGCCTAGCGTAGGATAACCGTTTTGGCGGCAAGGAGGAGCTCCTGCAAGCCCTGCGTTGGGCTACTGAGTACCATATTGCGCGGGTCTTCTCGCTGCAAGGCGTTAGGGAGCACCAGTACAAAAGTGTGACTTGGGCGACCATCGGAAAACTCGTACGTGCCACTGAGGAGGGTAAAACCTTCACTTCCTGCGTGCGAGTCGCAAATGCCAACGAGGGCACGGCACTGGGTAAGGCTAGAAATGGTGCGCAGGCGCTCGGCGATCGTTAGGTCAGCTTCAGTAAACCCTTCTTGTAAGGCAAGGGTGCTGCCACTCGCCGTTACCCCTTTACGTGTCCACGTAACAGAGTAGCTTCCTGCAAGGCCAGTAAGCGTAGCCCCAGGTTTGGGCTCACCCCAATTGGCAGGTATGCATCCTACGAGGCGCTTGTTGTAAACATGCACGCGTTGCGAAGCATCGCAGCTGGGCACCTTGGTTTTTGGCCGGATAGACTCGGCAAGTACTCCTACGTGCGGTTCGGCTGTGTTGAGATCTGCGTAGATGCTCAGCACGCGATTGCCGCCGTATGCTGTGACTGCAACTAGAAAAACGGCGGTAAGTGCCTTGAGCCATTGGGG
This sequence comes from Patescibacteria group bacterium, assembly GCA_022842085.1. Taxonomy (GTDB): domain Bacteria; phylum Patescibacteriota; class UBA1384; order CAILIB01; family CAILIB01; genus JALHQF01. The sequence continues at coordinate 28,264 of JALHQF010000002.1, forward strand.
CATAGGGCAAGTGTAGCATTGCACTTCCACAGTGCCCTGGTATACCCATGCTATGGAAATTAGAAAACCAGGGTTCATCGCATACGTAACTGCCTACGGCCACGTTGTTCCTAGTCCTCACCCAGAACTATCGATGCTCGGCGCTCCACCTGACCGAGTGGCGTACCTTGCCTATCTCGAGCTGTGTGCCGATGCCATTGCCCAAGCGTGCAACGGTGCGCATGCGAATGAGCGTTGCCTTATCTTCCTCTGTGGTGGTGTGCGTGATGCGCAGGGGGAAACGGAGGGCGAAAGCGCTGTGAAACACTTCCGCGGCTTGCTCTCTGCACGAGGTGTGCAGGGAGATGTGACCGTGGCAGCCATGAGCCAAGCCCCGCTGCCTGCACGTGCGGGTGAGGGCCCACAGCCCATTGTCTGTAGTGAGCAAACCGCTTGGCATGTGTTGATGACGCAGTCACTCTTTCCTGATGTCAGAGTTTGCTACTTCGTAGACGAGGTGCGAGCCGCCTACGCCCGTCAAGCGGTACGGGGGTTTGTGACAGGGTTTCGAGAGGTAGATCGAGATCGAGTTACCTTCTGTGCCCAGCATGTTGAAGTGATCGGTATTCCTCGCGAAGATAGCCACCCAAATAGTACTCCCGAAGCGCAGGAGCGTGCCCTTGAGCGTCTCGCGGAGGTCGGAGTCAAGGCAGTGATGCTGGGGAAAATTGCAGCGGCCACTGGTCGCTCATAATAACCAAGACCAGTCTCCCAGCAGACTGGTCTTTGCTTTCCCGCTAGGATAGGCCCATGGAGGTCAACCACCGCGATCAGATTGCGCCCTCACTGCTTGCAGCTGCCTCGAGTTTGCCGCAAGAAACGGGCGTGTACCTCTTTAAAGATAGCGAAGGCAAGGTGCTCTACGTAGGTAAGGCGCTGCGTCTCAAGGACCGTGTACGTAGCTACCTTGCCCCCGACCTTGCGGTAACGCGTCACGCTGGATTGGTAGCCATGGTGCGTACTGCGGTAACGATTGAGTACGAGGCTACGCCCACCGAGCTTGAAGCACTCATGCTGGAAGCGCGGCGAATCCGACAGTACCAGCCCAAGTACAACATCCGCTTGCGGGACGATAAGTCATTCGTGGTGATTAAAATCGATCTCTCCGTAGACTTCCCAACGGTAAGCCTGGGTCGGGAGAAAGACCTCGAGGCTGCATTGGAGAAAGCGCGTCGGGCACCTACGCAGGGGGTGCGCATCCAGCGCAAGCTCGATGGCGTGGAGTACTATGGGCCATTTACGAGCGCAAAGAGCGTGCAAGCGGCGCTCAAGGCACTGCGTAGCGTTTGGCCATTTCGAGACTGTGGGCCTCAGAAGTGGGCAACCTATAGCAACCTTGGGCACGGTTGCGTGTTTGCCCACCTTGGCCTTTGTCAGGCGCCGTGTGTTGGCGGAGTTGATCCAGCGGCGTACCGCCGCAGCATCGATCAGCTGCGTGGGTTCTTACGTGGTGAGAAGCTGCGCGTGATTGCCGACATTGAAACCCAGATGCGCGAAGCTGCACAGACTGAACGCTATGAGGAAGCAGCGCTCCTGCGTAACCGTCTCTATGCCGTTGAGCACTTCCGTCACGTCCTCGACACCTTCCGCGATGCCAATGGGCGCAAGCCAGACGAGCCACCGTTCGATCCAGAGCGCGACTACCGTGTTGAGTGCTACGACATCAGCAACAACCAAGGTCAGTTTGCCGTTGGATCGCTGGTAACAGCTGTAGTGCGTGGTGGCCTCACCCAGCCACCGCAGACTGCCGAAGAGCTGCGCGAACGGTTCTCCTTCGAGCGCTCACGGTACCGTAAGTTTAAGATCCAAACCGTTACCGGTATTTCAGATGTAGCTTGCTTGCAGGAGGTGCTCGAGCGGCGTTTCAAGCGTGGAAAAGGGAGGTTACCACACTGGTCGCTCCCCAATCTGGTGCTTGTTGACGGCGGAGAAACCCAGCTCGCTGCCGCTCAGACCGCAGCAACGGTTACCGAAACTGTTCAGGCAATCGCCGCAGTAGCCAAGGGGCCAACCCGTAAGAACGTAGATATCCGGGGCGCCGCCCCCGCCTGGCCTGAAGAAAGCCTGGCGCTGTTAGCTGAGCTCCTGCGTGAGGAGGCGCACCGTTTTGCCATAACCTACTACCGCCAGGTTCACCGGCGCGATCTCTTCGAGCGGGGTCTGCAAAAACCTGAGCCGGTTGTCCTAGCGGCGGAGTAGTCGTCGCCGTACTAGAACCGCGAGAACACCAAGTCCGAGACTGCCGAGCGAGAATGCAATGGGGCCTGCGAGTGGGCCGGTTTGCACGAGTGTTGCCGGTGGAGAAGCCAGTCTGGTTGCTCCGGCTGCCGGCGGCGTAGAGGTGCTGCCGTTGCCTAGTGCGCCTGGTGGAGCTGAAGGAGGTGCGATCGAAGGCGTGGTACTCGGGCTTGGTGCTGCAACGTTGGCGAGGGTAAAGCTACTGCACCCTTCGGGTCCTGCGCTCGTTGCTTGCCAGCTTGCGGGGATGCGTGCATCAGAAGTTGTGCGTACGCAGAGAGTATAGGCACCCGCGTTCAGTCCAGCTGTGAGGAGTGAAAAGGTGGGCGATGGGGCCGCCTGCCAACTTGGTGTAGCGTTTCCACCGGATACTCGGTACTCACGGTTCACAGTGGTATAGCCTCGACTGGAGCCATCAGTAATCGTTACTGGCAGTGAAGCCCCAGGCACTCCGCTACTTACGGAAACACTGGGCTGGGCTGGGGTTGTGGCGCGCAGTCCCACAAGCTGTGGGTTAAGCTGAACGATTCCCAAATTGAACGCAGGAGACCCGGCTTGAAGGGAGTAGTCGCCCGTTGCCTGGTTGGTGAAGAGGGGATCCGCGAGGATGCCGATTCCTTCGTCGCTCTGGGTTTGCCAGGTAGACCAAGCGAGACCAGGCGGATTGTGGTAGGTAGGGAATGTCGGTCCGGGCCCTACTCGACCGCGAACCGTGGGTGTTCGACTCGAGCCTGCCCAAACCAGGTTGGGGCCAATGGTATTCGTGCTCGTGTTTACGGCAGAAGGCCCGGCAAAGTACCAGGCGCCTACGGCGCTCGGGTAGAAGAGGATGTTTCGAGCAAGCGTGTTGAGCTCTACCACGGCTCCCTGCACCTTTTCGCCTCCTCTGGCGAGCAGGGTAGCCACATCTGGGAACGTCGTAAGGTAAGCGGAGGTAAAGCCAAGTGAGGTGAGGTTTGAGAGCTCTGGGTAGAGCACGTCGCACGACCCGCCGGGGCAGTATGGTCCGATCTCCTGGAAGGTTACCGGCGCGGAGGCAACGTCTGTCCAGGCGTTCGTTTGGGTATTGAACTGCTGCTGAGGGGTATTTGGAGCATCGCAGATATTGTCAGTGATCATGTTGTCTCGACCACCATGCAGGAAGATGCACTCGTGCTGTCTGCCTGAGAGCCAGTTTCTAGCAACGGTTGCACCACTCGAGTAGTCGTCGAGAAAAATACCCCTACTCACTCGGCCGTAGCGGTAAGCACCAGCGCTGTAATCGTAGGCGTATCCACCCCCGTTCTCCACGATGTTTTCGGTAATGACGTTTCCCCGAACGAGCCAGCTGCGCTGGTTTCCGGGCGTATGAATGGTGTTGGTGTAGATGCCGGCTGCGTCGGCTGTTGTGAGGTTCGAGTTGGTAATTCGATTGCGCGTTATGGTGTTGAGCGGTCCATAGCTTGCAACTCCGATACGGGAGACGGTGTGAATCTCATTTTCCTGAGCAGTAACGCCAACCGCACCTGTTCCAATGAAGATTGCACCATTTACGTTTGGCCCTTCAAACCCAATCTGTTCGAGCCAGTTATTTCGAATTGTGATGTTCTGCGAACTGAGCTGCAGCATGTAGGGGCTTGTACGAGGCACCCATGCACTGCCGTTCCAGCCGTAGCCCGGCTCAACGTGGATGCCGACTCCCTCGATGCGCTGGAGGTGATTATCTTCGACGAGTGTGTTTTCGACATCCCCCTGCATGAGAATGCCCGTGCCATCGCACCCGCTCACGTGGTTGCCACGTAGCGTCACATGGCTCGAGTTCTCAAGGCGAATACAGCTCGAGGCAGCCCCTGACATACGAATTCCCTGGAACGTAACGTGCGCCGTTTCGTTCAGTCGGATAACGTGCTGGAAGCGGTTCAGAAATAGGTTGCTCCCATCGGGTGTGCCAGCGGGCACGTTGACCGTGAGCGTATTTGCCGTTCGGTCTCGAAACCACTCTCCAGGCGTGTCGAGGAATGCGAGATGGTTTGAGAGTACGAAACGATCGTACGGCCCAATGGGGTAGCTTGCGTTTGCGGAAACGACGCTTCCTGGCGCACCTTGGCCGAGGATGAAGTCGTTGTTCAGGGTGTCGACATCATCGAGCACCAGGAGGTTCTGCCAGTAGGCAGCATTTTGGTAGTTGCAGAAACCTCCAAACACCTGAACCTGAGTTTGCTCCACTGGGCTCAGTGCCCAGTTCACGGTACTAAAGTCGGCCGGAGTGTAGCGGATGCGGTCGCGACGTACATCGTCGGCGGGGGTTCCGTCACCTGTTGTGCAGTCTGCTGGTGCTGATGCATCGGTAAGGTGGTAGAAGCCTGCCCACGGGTCTGGTGCCGTAAGGTTTGGGACACCTGCTGGTCGGTTTGGGCTACGCGCCAGGTCCAGTCGCGCGTCTTCAAGCCATACTGAGTTGAGCTGGTACCAGGGTGTAAGCTCCCATGCAGCAATACCGTAGGTTGAGAGCGGGATGGTTACCTGCGTACCGGCGCTCCCATTTGGTAGGGGAACCTTACGACTTGCTCGGATGTGCGGCACCTCACCTGGGTAGTTCTGGTAGGTGATCGGTGCGGTAAGAGTGCCAGAATCGAGGCTCGTAAACTCTAGGCTTCCACCCAAGAGGTACTCTCCTCCCCGCAGGTAAACGGTAGTTGGGACGGTCGCTCCACGTACGGTATCGCGGGCTTTTTCGAGTGTGAGGAACGGAGCGTCGATGGTGCC
>JALHQF010000003.1 GCA_022842085.1 Patescibacteria group bacterium
ACTTGGTACTGGTCAACTCCCTCCATGAGCACCTTTCCAAGGTCGGTAGGAGATACCTCAACCCTCAACCTACCACTTTCAAGGCGTGAGATGTTGAGCAGGTCCTTGATGAGCGTTGAGAGTCGCTGGGCGCTGCTGTACACCTTCTCTAGGTAGTTGCGCGCCTTGTCATCAACCTGCCCGAGCCCTTCGTCGAGCACCATGGAGAGGTAGCCCTCAATGGCGGTAATCGGTGTTAGCAGCTCGTGTGAAGCAATCGAAACAAACTCAGTTTTCTGCTGGTCACCCTCAATGAGGCGTGCTTTTTGAATGGCAAGTACTGCCTGTCCGGCCAAGAGCTCAAGGAAGGCCACGTCGTCACTCGTGTAGCCGTCGGCAGAGAGCTTGGGTCCAAGGAGGATGAGGCCAAGCGGCTCTTCACCGTGGTGGAGCGGGACGGCCGCCACGGCATCGAGGAGATGTACTCGCTTCGTCACCGAGGCTTTGGCCGCGTGCTCACGCACAAGCTCCGTGGTCGCATTCTCGCCACCTCGCTTGAGGAGCGCCTCTTCCCAGCCAAGAGATACCTCAAGGTCGCGCATCAGGGCGGTATTGGCGTGCGTGGTGAAGTAGCGAATCACCACATCGTTGGGGTCGAGCATCAGCTTGCCATCTCCAACGGTGTACCCAACCTGACGTAGGCGTTTTACTTGGTGTCCACGACTCCCTGCCGGTTCGTAGGCATAGGCAACAGCGTGGTGGAGGCGTAGGGCCTTTACCGCCGTATTGAGGATGCCGTCTAGGCCGCTGTCGAGGCTGTTGCTCTCGTTGAGCTGTCTCGTAAGCTCAGAGAGGAGGGATTGCTGGGTAGCTTCTTTCTGGTAGAGCCAACGATCCGTCCACTCAGCCAAGCGGTCACGGATGGGCTCGAAGGTGAAGCCAACGATCAGGAGCATCGCCACATTCACGAGGTAGCTTACTGCAAGGTTGTCACCAAGCTGGAGCTGCTTGAGGAAGAAAACCACCAGAACACTGTAGAGCGAAGCAGCAAACAGCAAGAGACCACCGAAGATAATGGTAGTGCGGATAACGACGCGAATATCGAAGAGTCGCTGTGCGATGATGGCGTGCGTTGTGGCAGCAAGGAAGAAGATGAGCGCAAGTGGTCCGAGGAACCGAATTTCGCCCAACCCAAGCGAAGGAACCACCACGTTGGTGATTACCCCAATGGTTGCCGAGGTTACAACGCCCCAGCGGATGGTGGAGAGCTGTCTCGAAATCCTGGCCGAAGTTCGTTTTGCGCGACGCGACAGGAATACCGAAACGTACACGTAGCTCGTGAGGAACGTGGCGCCGGTAAGCCAGTGGAGCGGGCCAAAGGTAGAGGTGAGGTTTACTACGTCTGCAACGACGAGCGGAGTGCTGGCAGCAAGTGCCCCCATGAGGATGTTTGCCCCAATGAGGAGGTTAATCCAAGGGTGTTTGGCGAGAACTGAGCGCGTGCTCTGACTCTGGCCAAACGTTGCTGCAAAGCTGAGGATTGCCGCGGTAATGAGGGCAGGGAAGAGGAATGAGAGACGAGACCAGAGCACGACACGCTCAGCATCTAGCTCGGTGGCAAGAATGGAGGCTACCCAGAGGAACGTAAAGAGTACGGTGAGGCGAAAGGTGCTGGCGCCAACTCCCTGCGCTCCCCGCAGCATGTACCCAAGCATGAGTACCGCAACGAGGATTGCGCAGAGGATAACCGTGCTCATCACGGCTAGCGCAGCTTCTTGCCTCCGTAGTGCTCTACCCAGTTTGCGGCTGCATGGTGAGCATCATCGTAGGCGTGGAGCTTCTTTTGCATTCGTCGCGCTCCCTGCTGGTAGACTGGGTTGGTGAGCGCTTCATTTACTCCTTCGAGAACTGCGGTAACAGGAATCTGGGTTGCGCGCTCAAAGTAGGCTTCGCGGTTGGTGAAGTCCTTGAGTCCGAGCTTGTTGAGGTTAATGCCAACACCAAGCTCGGTGATGCGAGCGGCAATGGTGGCCTGATCGATGTTGTGGGGGAGGGTCACTAGTGGTGTGCCGTGCCAGAGGGCCTGCATTACCGTGCCGTGGCTTGCCGTATTCACCACGACATCGGCAAACTCACACACCTTGAGGCCAGGCACGAAGCTACGAATCTTAAAGGTGTCGCTATCCTCGGGAAAGAGCTCCCTGGCAAAGTTTGGCCCGAGGCTCATGAGCACGTTCCAGTCGGTGCGAGCTTGGAAGGCCTGGATGAGCTGATCGTAGCTCTCTTTACGGTAGATCGAGCCGCCCAGCGTAAGGTACACGAGGGGCTTCTGCTCAAAGTCTGGAAAGAGCGTGTGCGGATCAAACTGGAGGTGCTCAAGGCCATTCCAGAAGAGGGGGCCAACAAAGTGGATGTTCTCACGTGATCCCCGCCGAACAGGCTCAAACTCAGGGATACTTGGTACGAGGGCGGGATTACGGTCGTGGAGGTCGCGCCTGCTGGAAGGCAGCTGTTCAACGCCAATAGCTTTGTAGAAACCGCGGATATCCTCCATGTACTGGGCGGCGAACTTCTTGGCAAAAATGGGGTTTGCCAGGCGGCGCAGCAGGCTCATGTGTGGCCGTCGCTCTGAGTACCCCAACCCGAGTACTCCGTAGTACTCAGGCAGCCACTGTGCGTTGATCAGTGTGACGTGGGGGATGCCGAGCTTGATTCCGGCGGTGGCGCCAAAGAACGTGGGGGAGTTTACGATGACGTCTGGCCGAAAATGCTCGGCGGCGTGTACCTCATCGGAGAGCCAGTCAATGAAGGCATCCTTGTGCGTGCGGAAGTAGGTGATGGACTGGTCATCTTCGTCGTTGAGGTTTACCTCAGCGTGACCTTGGCCAAATACCTCATAGCCAGCACCTTCGATAATGGACTTCTTGGTAGTGGGGGCGGTGAAGAGAATCTCGTGACCACGCTCGCGGAGCTCATCCGCAATTGCGAGCGATCGAACAATGTGAGCTATGGAGCCGCCGCCGTAGGGGGTGAAGAGGATGCGCATGGATCGTTGCCCTGAAAGAATTCGCTAATTGCAGTGTAGATTGCTTCACGGTCATTTCCTAGGTGGAGCCGGTGGTGAGGCTCGTTTACCCAGAACTGGTAGCGCTCTTCGCTCGCAATGTGGGAGATGAGGTAATCTGCGCTCTTGGGCTGCACGATGCCGTCTTTCCTGGATTGGATCACGAGGAGCGGGGCCTCAATTCGGTGGAGGTAGCGTGGGGTGACGTGGCCGATAAACTCCAAGAAGTCTGCCACGCTCTTTACCGGAATCTCTGGGTAGGCGTAGGTGTCTTTGCTCAGGAGCGAATCGGGATCCGTAAGGTTGGGGTCGCGTTTCTTGTGGAACGTGCGGATACCTAGCTTGCGGTAGATGGGTGTGCCAAGCCTTGCAAGAAGGTCTTTCTCAATCCAGCGGGGGTACCCAATGCAGACCACGCCGTCTACGGGGTACTGCGCTGCAAGTACGCAGGCAAGGTTAGAGCCAAACGATGCACCAACGATGTACTGACGCACCGTGGTGCGCCGCAGCTCCAAGAACGCCTCCTGCACGCTCTGGTACCAATCATGCCAATCGGTTTTCTCCAGGTTTGCAGGAGAAGTGCCGTGGCCCGCAATAAGGGGTGCATGAATCGTGAGTCCAAGCTCCTCGTGCATCCGCTTGGCAATCTCGCGAAAAATCGCGGGGGTGCTGGTAAATCCGTGGAGCATGAGTACGCCGGTACTCGAGCCTTCGAGGTGGATCGGATCAGCCGGATGCATACTCCTAGTGTAGGCGCCCTTTTCGGGCTCTGCAAAAGAGGCTACAGGATTGACTTTTTGCCTTAAATATGCTACGAAATAAGGTGTGACTGTAAGAAGGTTGACAAAAGAAGACATCGAAATCGTAGCTGATGGCGGCTACGAGGCCACCCTTGCTTCTCTTCAGAGATTCGGGGTAAATCTGACTCCCGGTCACGGTGCCGTGCTCCTCACGCCGCGTGGGGTGACGAGCACAGGTAACTGCGGTCGCCTCAAGCACACCCTCATCAATGTTCTGCGAACGCGCGGAGTGAAGCGAATCGCTTTCCTCTGTGGCGCTCAACAGGGGGCTCCTGCTAAGGAGCAGAAAGAACTGCAAGAAGCCCTGCCGCTTTTGGACCAGTGTGGCTTTATCGTTGATACCTACGGTGTCAGCGATGGCTCCGAAGGCGCCCGCACTAAAATTCTCGATTCGGAGGTCATCTATCTCTGCGGTGGAGCACCGCTGTGGATTGCCGCTCAGCTCGACTGGCTTGGACTGAACCGAGAGTCCCTCTTGCACTTCGTTGCAGGTGGTGGCCTCATTGTCGCCTCGAGCGCTGGTGCCATGGCACTCGGGTGCAACCTGAGCGGGCTCGTGCGAGCGAGTAGGCTTGCCTGGGTCAAACAGGCTCCCGCAGGCATGCGGGGCTACGAGCAACCTGGCTTAGGCCTTATCGAAGAGCAGGTAGTGCCCCACCCAACGCGGCTCGATGCTCTGCAGGTGCGAGCATTGGCCATCACTGGCGTGCGAGAGGCTGTGCTCAAGTCTGGTGCGCCAACGCACGTCCTCTGGGATGGTGAGCTCACCGCTCTCCAGCTCTCCTAACTACAAAGCCCCCACACGGGGGCTTTTTGCTATCTTGTCTGTATGCGCACCCTTACCGGACTCCGCCCCACTGGCCAGCTCCACCTTGGCAACTGGCTAGGGGCGGTGCGCCCCATGGTAGCCATGGCAGGTGAGGGTGAAACCTTCCTCATGGTGGCCGATGTGCACGCCCTCAACGAGGGGATGGCACCAGATGTGCTTCGGCAGAACGTCATCGAAACCGTGCGGCTGTACTTGGCTTGTGGCATCGACCCGCAAAAAACTGTGCTCTACCGGCAGTCCGACTTGCCAAATGCCGAGTTTGCTACCTATCTTATGCCCTTCATGGGAGTAGGGCAGCTCGAGCGCTCCCACGCGTTTAAGGACATGCTGGCTAATGGCAAAGAAGCCAACGCTGGCCTCTTTACCTACCCAGTGTTGATGGCAGCTGACATTTTGCTCTACGACACCGACGAGGTGCCAGTGGGCCCCGATCAGGCTCAGCACGTGGAGTACGCACGGGACATTGCGGAACGGGTAAACCACCGCCTCGGCAACGTGTTGAAGGTTCCCAACAGTATTCTCCAACCTGATGTACCCCAGCTCCCGGGCTTGGATGGCCGCAAGATGAGCAAGAGCTACGGCAATGGCATCATGCTCACCGACGACGAGGCAACGGTAAAATCCAAGGTAGCTAAGCTGGTCACGGACAGCCGCTCACCCGAAGAGGCCAAAGACCCCCAGGCCACGGTAAGCCTCTACATGCGCCTCTTTGCACCAGAGCAGTACGAGGGTTATCTGGCCGGAGGTATGGGGTATGGCGCGGCCAAGCAGCTGGTTGCACAAGGAATTTCGGCAGAGCTAACCGAACTACAGCAGCGTTACGCGCAGGTTACCGAGGCACAGGTGCACCAAGTGCTCCAGGAGGGTGCTGCAAGAGCTTGGCCGGTGGCAGAAGCTGTCCTCAACCGCTTCAAGCGTGCGGTAGGACTTCTAACGTAGTAGTTCGCGCGAGGACAAAACCCGCTATCCTGCACGTGACATGGCACCGCGCACTCCCAAGCCAGACGCACCCCAGGGTACGGTGCAGCTCGATCGCCTCCCGCCCCAGCGGGTAGAGGCGGAGATTTCGATTCTGGGAGCACTCATGCTCGACCCAGAAGCTATCCTCAAGGTGGCCGATCGGCTGGAGCCAGATGATTTCTACCGCCCTGAGCACGCGCAGATCTACGCCGCCATGAAGCGGCTGTTTGAGCGTCGCACGCCCATTGACTTGGTAACCCTGGGTGAGGAGCTGGAGAAAGCCAAGAAGCTCGACGAGGTAGGGGGGCAGGCGAAGCTGGCAGGCCTCGTAGCAAGCGTGCCAACCGCGGCTAACGTAGTGCACCATGCGCAGCTGGTGCGCGAGAAAGCGGTGCTGCGCCGCCTCATTACCGCCGCAGGCAACGTGGCAGCCCTGGCGTACGCCGAAGACCGCGAGGCCAGTAAGGTGCTCGATGAAGCGGAGCAAACCTTCTTCCGGGTTACCCAGCAGCAACTGGGGAGCGCCTTTATCCCGGTACGTACGGTGGTAGACGAGTCGTTTGAGCGCCTCGGCATGCTCTCGCAGCAGGATGGGCGCATACGCGGCCTGCCAACAGGCTTTCGTGCCCTCGACCGTGTTCTGGGGGGTCTCCAGCCAAGTGACCTCATCATCCTGGCTGCCCGCCCATCCATGGGTAAGACCGCCTTCGTGCTCAATATTGCCGAGCATGCGGCGGTACAAGAGGGCAAGGTAGTGGGCTTCTTCTCCCTCGAAATGAGTAAAGAGCAGCTGGTAGACCGTCTCCTCTCCAGTCTCGGTCGGGTGGATAGCTGGAAGCTGCGCAACGGTTCACTAGAAGAAGATGATCTCTCGCGCCTCGTAGATGCCCAGGGTCAGCTGGCCGAGGCTAACCTCTACATCGACGATACACCCATGCTCTCGGTTACCGAGGTGCGCGCCAAGGCGCGCCGCCTCCAGGCCGAGCACGGGCTCGACCTCATCTGCATCGACTACCTCCAGCTCATGCGGGGTACCAGCAACAGCGCCGACAACCGGGTGCAGGAGGTGAGTGAGATTTCCCGTGGTCTCAAGGCGCTCGCCAAGGAGCTGAGCGTGCCAGTAATTGCGCTGTCGCAGCTCTCACGTGCCGTAGAGAGCCGCAACGATAAGCGCCCGATGCTCTCAGACCTGCGTGAATCGGGATCTATCGAGCAGGACGCCGACGTGGTGGCCTTTCTCTACCGCGACGATTACTACAACCGCGAGAAAGAATCCCACACCAATGTGGTAGAAGTACTGGTAGCTAAGCACCGCAACGGCCCTACCGGAGACGCTAAGCTCTCCTCACAGTTCCAGTTTAGCCGCTTCTACGACCTCGATTTTCGGCGGGAATCGTAGCGAAAAGGGGGCTCTACAAGCCTTGAATTATTGATATGACAGAGTGGGATCATTGACCAAATGCAAGAATCGTCGTACACTGTGTGTGTTGAGGTTCAACCATATACGCCTCAACAAAAAACACAAAACAAAGTAAAAATTCGTTTGTACCTTGTCTTGTGGCAGCGCTCCTAGCGCCCGCCTGCTGAACGCCGCACTGGCTTCACCGGACGATCTCGTTACGAGAACTGTTCAAAGCCATCCTCCTACTCGGGTCACACCAAACGCACCCGCACCGTAGGCAGGGTGGTTTTTTTGGTTGTGTAACCGCATACTTTCACTATGCGAGCAGAATCGATTGCCTTTCCACCTGCTCCAAAGCTCGTTGAGCAGCTCCGTCTCACCAAGGTAGAGCTGCCCGAACACAAGGAGCGAGTGAGTGGCCTGGAGCGCGAAATGCGAGGCTACACTCTAGAAACGAAGCGGCGTACGCTCGAAATCCTATCAGGGTCGCAGAAGGCAGAAGACTCACTTGACGAGCTGTTAGAGGAAATTCGCGAACGTGTTGCCGATGGCGATATTTCGCCGGGTACTGGAAGGGAGCTGATTTCAACCGTTAGGCTCTACGGGACGATGCCGCAGTTTCTCCGGCACAAAAACCGTATTGCAGAAGCAAATGCGTACCAATCCAGGCTAGGGTACTGGGATATCCGAGATGATTTGCTTGCTTCGGCAAAGTGGCAGTCGATGGCGATTCGAAACCTGCTGCTCATCCGAGAGCTTCCAGACGGCACCAGTCCGTACGAGGCGCTCATGGAGGTGTTTGAGAGAACCCAGGAGCGCGTTCGACCCGTGGGAGAATCGGCGCACGATCGCTCGCGGGCGCTTGCGAGCGGGCTGTATGGACCTGTGTACCTAGGAAAACGGCTCCAGGCGGAGGGATTTACCGTTGCAACCCCTCCACCAGATTGGGATGTGGTGAAAAAAGTAGACTTCATGGCATTTGATGCAGCCAAGGCAGCAGATGTTCGCAGGGTCTTCCTCTACCAGGTTAAAGCCACAACACAGCTTGACCCCTTTGGTGATTCCGGCATGAGGTTGGTTCCTAATCGCGAGGCGCTACCGCTGGGTACCCCCGAGAAAGAGCATAGGGACTGGCAGAAGCTTCGTGATTTCGCCCACGAAGAGCTTCCAGACACTGATGCAAGCTGGGAGAGCCTTGACATTCAGCCAGTTTGGGCTAAAATCTCCGGAGCTACGCAAGAACGTGATGCGTGGCGCACACTGTGCAAAGGAGGAAGTCCGAGTCCTGCAGAACGTGAGTACGTTCACCTAAAGTGCTCGGCCTAGCAATGGACCTTACGAAAAACCAGCTCAACGAATCTCTCGATCGGGTTTGGAACCTGATTGAAGAGTCGGGAGACCAAGTGGCTCCCGTTCCCTTGGAGGGCGCCTTACAGGAAGCCCTACCACTCGACAACTGAGGAGCACCGCTCCTCAGTTTTTGCGTACCTAGGGGTAGGCTTGACCAATATGTAAAGTTCGCTTTACACTACGGTTGTATGCACCGGAGATCCGGTGCTTTCCATCAGCCAAACCAACAGATAACGCTATGAAGCTCACACCCGTTGGGGATCGGCTCCTGGTTAAGCCGCTCCCAAAAGAAGAGGTCACCAAGTCCGGCCTACTCATCCCAGACACCGCTAAAGAGAAGCCCCAGGAGGGCACGGTGGTAGCAGTGGGTACTGGTAAGCAGTACGGCGACAAGCTCGTTCAGTTTGCCGACTTTGGTATCAAGGAAGGTGTCACTGTGCTCTTTAAGAAGCACAGCTTTGGTGCCGAAGAAATTAAGCTAGACGGCGAAGAGCACCTCCTCCTCGGCCTCGAGGACATTCTGGCAATCGTAAGTAAGTAAGACATGGCTAAGCAGATCACGTTCTCAGAAGACGCTCGCGCTCAGCTGCGCACAGGGGTAAACATCCTGGCAGATGCCGTCAAAACAACGCTCGGGCCAAAGGGTCGCAACGTGGTAATTGAGAAGAGCTACGGCTCACCGATTATCACCAACGACGGCGTTACTATTGCCAAAGAGGTAGAGCTGGAGAACAAGTACCAGAACATGGGTGCCCAGCTCATTAAAGAGGTAGCCAGCAAAACCAACGATAAAGCAGGGGATGGTACCACTACCGCTACCGTGCTCGCACAGGCCCTCATCAACGAGGGGCTCAAGGTAGTAGCCGCCGGCGCCAACCCCATGCAGGTGAAGCACGGTATGGAAAAGGGTGTTACCGCCGTGATCGACGCGCTCAAGAAGGCGCGCACCGAGGTTAAGGGTAAGGCCGACATCGCCAGTGTAGCCACCATCTCTGCTGGAGATGCCGAGATTGGCCAGCTCATCGCCGACCTCATGGAGGAAGTGGGCAAGAACGCACCGATTACCGTAAAGGACGGTGACCGCCTCACTCTCGAGAAAGAGGTGGTTTCCGGAATGGAGTTTGAGAACGGCTACATTAACCCGTACATGGTTACGGATGCTTCGCGCATGGATGCGGTGTTCGCGGACACCTACCTCCTGGTTACCGATAAGAAGATCGAATCAGTTGAGGAGATCATGCCAGTGCTCGAGCAGGTGGCCGCTACCGGCAAGAAGCAGCTCGTGATAATCGCTGAAGATGTTACCGGTCAGGCGCTTGCTACGCTCGTGCTCAACAAGCTGCGCGGCATGTTTAGCACCCTCGCCGTAAAGGCGCCAGGCTTTGGTGACCGTCGCAAGGAGATGCTCCGCGATATCGCTGCGCTCACTGGTGCCACGGTGATTACCGAGGAAATGGGCCTCAAGCTCGACGCTGCCACCCTGCAGCACCTTGGCCGTGCCGATGAGGTGCGCGCTTCCAAGGATCGCACGGTTATTACCGGCGGTAAGGGTGACGAGGCGGCGGTCAAAGAGCGCATTGATCAGATTAAGGTACTGATTGGTAAGACCGAGTCCAGCTACGACAAGGAGAAGCTGCAAGAGCGCCTCGCCAAGCTGGCTGGGGGAGTAGGCATCATCAAGGTAGGTGCCGCTACCGAGGTAGAGATGAAGGAGAAGAAGTTCCGCATCGAGGACGCGCTCAACGCCACCCGCGCTGCGGTGGATGAGGAGAATGGCGGTATCGTGCCAGGTGGTGGCGTGGCGCTCGTAGACGCCCTGAAGAGCCTTGATAGCCTGGAGCTTGCAGGTGAGGAGGCCATGGGTCTTGATATCCTGCGCAAGGCACTCACCCGGCCACTAGCTCAGATTGCCGAGAACGCCGGTATTGATGGCGCAGTAGTGGTAGAAGAGGTGAAGCGTCGTAAGGCCGGCGAAGGCTACAACGCCGCTACGGGCGAGTACGTAGACATGGTGAAGGCCGGCATCATCGATCCGTACATGGTGACTGCCTCGGCGCTGCAGAATGCCTCATCGGTTGCGAGTCTCGTGCTCACTACCGAGGTGCTCATTGCCGAGAAGCCAGAGCCAAAGGCTCCTGCTGCCCCAATGGGTGGTGAGGGGATGGACTACTAGCCCTTCAAAATAGAATAAAGAACGTCGCTCCAATCGGAGCGGCGTTCTTAGGTATGGCGTCTACCAGATTGATGTTTCGGCGGATTTGTGGTAAAAGACGTTCGGATCCTTGTAGGAGAAAAATGAAACTTCCCAAATCGTTTCGCGCGGGAATGCCCGTGCAAAAGGTTTCCCAACTCGACATGCTCATGGCCAACATTCCTGTCGTTAACTCGACACACCCGGAAAATGCCCGTCAACTCAAGCGCAGCGCGCTGAGCATGATTCGGCAAAAGCAAAAGAGCCGTAAGGAACGCGTGGCACTCTACCTTGGCTCTGCTTCGGATGTTGTGTCTGCACTGCTCTGCGGTGCGAGCACTATCTTCATGGTTGATATGGCGTATGTCGACCAGGACTACCTGGAGATATGTGACCGAAACATGAACGTGCTGGCAAGCATCGGCATCCGAAGCGAGCGTGTGGCGCCTCAGCACCCTCAAGCGGCGCGGGCGTACCTCCTTTCCGAGATTGATTCTGCCGTTACCACTTCTCGTGAGGCACGGATCGAGCTGATCCCTGCCCTTGTTGGAGCTGCAGATTTCGCAGCAAGGGAGCTACCAAACTTAGAACGGAGCTGGGTTGACGCGCTGTATAAGAGGTCTGATCCAGAGCTACTGATGAGTGCCGGGAGTGTTGACCTGGTGATGGCATTCGGGCTCAACGATATGCCGGTGTTCCTCCACATGGAGCATGTCGTCAAGCCTGGTGGACTCACCGTAAGCACGGAGCAAGAGCCAACTGGCAAGGGATCGCAACTTGTGCCGGGAGTTACCTTCATCCAATGCTAAATGGCCGCCCCTAAGGGGGCGGCTTTGCTGTTGAATCCCACTAACATCCGCCGTATCCTGAATACGTGGCAACGAATTCGCTGGATCAGTACATCGCTAGTCAGCGGGCGGCCGGCTTCTCCGATGAGGAGCTCCGGCCTGTTTTGCTGCAAGCGGGGTGGTCTCCTGGGGCAGTAGAGAAAGCCTTGCCTGTTGTTGCGGTTACAGTGGCACCGCGACAGGTAGGCTTTTCCTGGGGCTACCTAGGGCTTGGTCCAATCTACGCTCTCGCGAACCGAGCTGGGGCCTGGTTTACCATCTACCCAATTCTCTCCGCCATGCTCATTGCTGGGGCAACCTACCCTTTGCGCATGCTCACCCCGGCAAGCTTCGACTGGCTTATTGCCTTAGGGCAGGTCGGGCTTGTTGTAGTGACGTGGGCCGTAGGTGCCGCAAAGGTGCAGGGGGTGCTCTCGCAGGAAGACCAGGAGGCATTTCGGAAGCAGCAACACATTTGGAACGAGTGGGGAGTAGTAGTGCTTGCAGCCTGGGCGGCTGTAGTAGTGGGGCTTGCGTTTCGCCAGCTCTAGCAGCAAAAACTGCCCCGTCATGAGACGGGGCAGAGATGTTATGGATTCGAGGCGGGTTCCAGAGTGATGCTGGTAGCTTGTCTGACCCACGTCGGGTCTCCGAAGGCGAGCTGAAGGGCGAGATCCAAGAGGTGACTCCCAAGTTTGTCGGGAACCATGCTCGTTACGATCTGATCCGAGCCATCCTTCATCGTAAGCCTAAGTTGCATAGGCTGCACAAGGGGGTCATTGAGCGACAGTCCGGCACGCGTTGCGGCTTCGAAGACGAAGTAACGAAGTCCCCATCCACTATCGGAGGCACCCATCCTGCTCAGGTCTCCAGTGATCCCGTAGGTGCTTGTAAGCTGAATGAGGTCGGGAGACCCCGGAGCGATGATGCTGCCGAATTTTCCGTCCCAAACCAGCTTGTAGGGCCTGCCTGTAGCAGGGCTTGCCACGATGCTCCCATCTTCCAGCTGGAAGTCCACTACCCCACGAGACACTGCAATGTCACACGCGCCGCCCAGGAAGAAGAGGGGGTGCCCAGTTGCGAGCCACACCTCATCTTTCTTGAACGATACAGTGGCATTGCCATACAGCGATCCACCGCGCCCTTCGTCAATCCGCACGAGGTGGAAGACGTAGCGTCCACCAGGCGTAAAGGAAGCGGTATCGGCGGATGATCCGCCGCTGGCCTCTCGGCTTGCGCCAGGGATTAGCTTTGCGGCACCCACCGTCTGCACCCTTCGGCCATCCCGGTTGAGCGCTTCTAGCGTACCGGCTGAGGCACCAGTGACATAGAGCGGAATCTCTTTACGGAGTCCGCTCGCCCGCGACGAAGTACCGCGCCCCTGGGAGGCCATGTAGTCGGCGTGCACCGACAGCATGTCTTCCGGCGAAATTGCGTAGAGGCTAGCAGAGTCGTACCCGGAGTTGATCACGCCAACGAGCGTGGCCGTGCCTCCGGTTACGTTGCCGACATAGATGGGGGTTCCAGAGTCACCTGGCCCGGCTTTCACGCCTGGGCTGGTCGTGAGGCTCAGCAGACGGCTTCCGTCTGCTCCGACTTGGGTATTTCCCGAGCGGAACGTGCGTTTTTCCCAAGTGCCGGCTGAAGAGATCACCCCACTGCTCCACAGGGGGGAGCCAGGTTTGAGGCTTTCGGTCACGCTCCATGGCTGGAGGGTAACATTGCTGATAGGCGGGGAGGTTGTAGCGTTTAGCCCACCTCCCGTGCTACCTCCACAGCCGACAATAGTCAGGGCGGCCGCAGCCACCAGTGCCAAAATGAATGGTAGTTTCATGTTGTTAAGCGCCCCTTCGAGAGAGATGCCTGAGAACTCTAACGAAAAATTGAAAAAAGTCAATACTGTAGCCAAAAATTACAAAAAGCCTCGGAGTAGCATCCGAGGAATACTGCGAGCCTACCGAACTTGTCCCTCGATTGCCTCAAGACCAGAGGCCAGGCTTTGCTCTTCAGTCGCGAGCTGCTGACGGTTCTTTTCGATAATTTCAAGCTCGGTTTTAGCTTTGCTCAGCTGCTCAGGAAGCTTCTGGAGCTCGGTGAGGGCGGCCTCAGCATCGCGCCGCTTCTCCTGGAGAGCAGCGATTTCGTCCTTGAGGCGATTTACCTCAGCCTGCTGCATGCCGATTTTCTCAGTGGCCTGTGCCTGGAGCTTCTCGATGCGCTGAATTGGGCTCTCTTCGGCCACCATCTGCGCTACAGGGGCGGCGGTCTCGCTTGCCGGCACTGGCATAGCAGCTATAACGGGCATTTCGGGTGCCATCACCGGCTCAGGGGCGGCCACAGGAGCCTTTTCGGCTGTTGCAGGTTCGGCGCTCGGGACTGCTGGTGTTGCAGGAGCTGCTGGTGCGGCCACTACCACCTCATCTGCCTCGGCGAGCTTCTCAAAGGCTTCAAGGCTAAAGGCATCATCACTCTCGGCGAGGGGTTCGATAGGTCCTGTTGGCTCTTCGACCATCGTCGTCACTGCCGCTTCAGCAGCAGGTGTGCTGCGGACGTCCATTACCACCGGTGTGCCAGGGTCTGCCACGGCAGCAACAGGGATTGGGGTTTCTGGCTTCCAAAACTCTCCCGTTGCCCCATCCTCCGTTTGCGTAGGTGCGGGAGGTGGCGGAACAGGTGCCGCGGTTGGTGTGCGTGAGGAGAAGAGGCCCATATACAGCTAGGGTACCACGTGCTGTTGAGCGGGTTCAACGAAAGCGCCCCTCACGAGGCACTTTCGTTTGCGGCTCTCAGAGCACTAGGCCTTGGAAACGCGCTCTACGTAGGTATCTTCGTCGGTGTTTACGCGCACTACATCACCCTGATTGATGAAGAGCGGCACACTCACTACTGCACCTGTTTCGAGGGTAGCTGGTTTGGTGCCGCCACTTACGGTGTCACCCTTTACGCCCGGCATAGCTTCGGTAACCAGGAACTCCATCTTTACGGGAAACTGTACAGATACTGGGCTCTCCTCAAAGAAGAGCACCATGAACTCTTCGCCCTCTTTAAGGTACTTCGCCTTGGCGCCCAGTGCTTCGGTGGGAATTGGAAACTGATCGAAGGACTGGGTGTTCATGAAGACGTACGCGCCACCCTCGGGATAGAGGTACTGACACACCTGGCGGACCAGGCTAGCTTCTTCAAACATGTCAGAACCCTTGAAGGTGATGTCGAACATGGCACCACTCTTGAGGTTGCGCAGCTTTGTGCGTAGCACCGAGCCAGAACGACCCATCTTGCTGTGCTGGTACCAAGTGACTACACAAGGGTCACCGTTGTAAACAATGGCAGTACCGGTTTTGAGGTCGGTAATGCCTAGCATTAGCGCTCGGTAAACGGAAGGAGGGCAAGGTGGCGTGCGCGCTTGATCGCTTGCGCAAGCATGCGCTGGGTGACAGGTGCGTTGCCAAACTTGCGTCGGCCCTGGATGCCACTAAACTCGTTGAGGTAGCGACGCAAGAGGGTGACGTTCTTGTGGTCGATTTCTGTAACGGCGCGGGTAATGGCTGGGCGGCGCTTGCGCTTCACCGGGTACCCGGGCTTGATAGCTCGTCGTGGAGGCATAACTTAGAAGGGGATATCTTCGATGTTGATTTCGCCTGCGTCAGCAACGGGTGCATCCTTCTTCTTGGAAGGTGCTACGTAGCGGTCTACGGGACCGTCTTCGGTGCGGGTTACCTTGCTCACCTTATCGGGGCCAAGCACGGTATCGCAGACGATTTCGGTTTTGTACTTTTTCTGACCATCTGGTGCCTCCCAAGAGCGGGTTTGGGTTCGTCCGGAGATGAACACGCGGTCGCCTTTGGTGAGTACCTGCTGAACGCGCTCTCCCAGGGGACCCCACACCACGACGTCGTGGTACTCGGGTGGGCTGTCGGTCCATTGACCGGTGGCCTTGTCCTGGTAGCGGCGGTTGGTAGCGACGCTAAACGTGGTAACGGGCTGGTTTCCTTGCGTCATCCGGGTTTCCGGATCACGTGTAAGGTTGCCGATGATTTCGATACGGTTCAGGTACGCCATAGTGAGGTTTGGTTACTACTCAGCGGTTTCAGCTTTGGTAGCGTCGTCGATGGTGCTCTGGAGAACCTCATCTTCAACTGGCTCTTCGTCGGTTTCTACCTCTTCGTCGGCCTTGGCTTTGCTCCGGCGTGTAGTTGGCTTTTCTTCGACCTCTGGTCGGAGACTGCCTTCTTCTGCGGTGGTGTAGGCCTTCGTAACGAGGGAGCGAATGATGCTTTCGTCGAGGCGGAGGTGTTGGTCGAGGGGCTTGAGCGTAGGCGCCGGTGCCGTGAACCATACGGTGACGTAGAAGCCACTGCGGTTCCGCCGGATCACGTAGGCGAGCTCTCGCCGACCCCAGTGCTCTTCGCGGGTGATGGAACCGTCGTGCTGCTTGAGAAAGGTAGCAAGCTCTGCAACCTTTGCCTTTGCATCTGCGGCGGTAGCCGTCTCACCAAGAATGAACGTAAGTTCGTACTGCATGAGGTGCATGGATACGTGTGGGGGAATCGCAGCTACCAAGGGCAGCTGCACCAGGAACACTACCCTGAACCATATGGTTTGGCAAGGCTAGTCTTACCGTTGGTACGGAAAAAGCCCCCATGCACGCTGTGCGGCCTGGGGGAGTGATGGAGAGGACTTGCTATGGAGAGGATTTGCTTCTGACTCGTGCCTGTGTCGCGTTGGCTGCGCAAACGCCACTACAGTGCGCGCTACAGGCGGACTCGTCAAGTCGTGGCACATGTAGCACCTGGACAAACCAGGGGAAACCCGCTATACTTATAGGTAGCGGAAACGCAAAAATAAAAAAACCATGACCGGAACAACCTTAGAGCGGCTCACCACCGAGGCAAAGCTGCATGAGCAGCTCATTGCGCGCATCAAGTCTTTCGTTTCGAAGCCTGTTGCTTTTGGCAAAGACCGATCGGTGTACGAAGTACTTCCAGAATCTGTAACCGAGAAAGAGCAAGCGAGCTAATCCAGCTTCTTGCCGTGAAAGCGCTCGTGCACCTCGCGCAGGTGCGCGTTGGTTACGTGGGTGTAGACCTGGGTAGTGGTGAGTGAAGCGTGTCCGAGCATGGTCTGCACGCTTCGAATATCTGCCCCATTTAACAGCAAATCAGTTGCGAAGCTGTGGCGCATCGTGTGCGGGGTCACGCGCTGTACAATGCCCGCCGCCATGGTGTGGCGGGTGACGAGGCGGTCAATTGACCTGGCGGTGAGTGGTGTGGCGTTTGCCTGTACTTCTGCCGAAGGGTCTTCGCCAACCCCCTTACCGCGGTAGCCAACAAAGAGTGCGGGCAGATCATCTAATCGACGGTCGAGGTATTTTTGTAACCATATTCGTGCGCGCTCAGAGATGAATACAATACGTTCTTTTCGACCCTTTCCTACTACCCTTACCTCGCCGGTCGATGTATTAAGCGCTGTGCGCTGGAGGCTGGTTAACTCGGCCACTCTAAGCCCCGTTGAAAAGAGGGTTTCTAGGATTGCGCGGTCACGTAGGCCAACCATAGTTGTTACATCAGGTGTACCGAGCAGTGCTTCAAGTTGCTCGGCCGAGAGGGCAGAGACCTCGCGCGGGTCGGTTTTTGGCAACTCAAGCTCATCAGGGGCCAAGCAGTCGACACCCTGCTTACGGCAGTAACGTAGGAGAGCCCGGAGGGCTACGATGTGGTTGCTCTGCGTTTTTACACTAAGGGCCTCACCGTGCCGATCCTTGAACTCGTAGAGGTGTCTCCGGAACGTGCGGATCTGCTCACGCGTGAGGCTATCCACCGGAATATCGCCCACTACTTCAAGGAAGCGTGTGAGGTAGCGGCGGTACGCTTCAATAGTCAGCGGTGAGCGGTTTACCTCTATGGCGAGGTACTCAAGGTAAGAGGCAATGGCGTCGGTGAGGAGCACGCTCCTACTCTAGCAGGTGGTACACTTACTGCATGTCCCTCGACGCAAGCCTCACGCTTTGGGTAAACCAGGCACTCAATGGAGTTTGGAGTGGCTACGCGGCGTGGCTCGCGGCCGAGGTGCTGGTGGCTCTGTCTGTGGCGAGCCTCGTGTTTCTCTGGTTGCGAAGAGCGCCTGCTAAGGTTCACCACGGTGATCGTAAGGCAGTCGTGCTCGCAGTAGCGGCGGTCGCCGGTGTGCTTGCGATCAAAACCGTACTTGCAGCATTTGCTTTTCGAGAGCGACCGTTTGAGGCGCTCGAAGGAGTGCTCACGCTCGCTGGCGTAAAGGTAGATCCTGCCAGCTTTCCGTCGGCACACAGTGGCGTAGCTGCCGCTATCGCTGTGAGTCTATGGCTGAGTGGTCGCAAGCGGCTCGGTTCGGCACTTGCCGGAATTGCACTTGCTGTAGCATGGGGTCGTGTGGCAATAGGCGTCCACTACGTATCCGATGTCGTGGCAGGTTTGTTTCTCGGTGCCGCGATTGCATGGTTCCTTCACCATGAAGGTAGTGAGTTGAAGCGCTACCTGCCAGACTAACGTGCTAGAGTAGGCCCATGCGACGTCCGCTCAATCCTGTTATCTCCTGGCTGCTCCTGGCACTGATCTCCTTTAGCCTTGGCTACGGCGCCATTGAGCTCTACCGAGCTCTCTTTCCGGCCGAGCTTACGGGTAGCCAAACGCAGGAAGCACCGAGTATTTTGCCGGCACAGTAGCGGGGGCTCCACGTGTCTGGTCTCCTCGATTCCCTTAACCCTGCCCAGAAGCAGGCAGCCGAAACCCTTGATGGGCCAGTACTCATTCTGGCGGGGGCTGGGAGTGGCAAAACCAAGGCGCTTACCCACCGCTTCGCCTACCTCCTGGAGCAGGGGGTGAGCCCAGTGCAGATTCTCTGCGTTACCTTTACCAACAAAGCGGCGAATGAGATGCAGGAGCGGGTGAATAGGCTCCTTGGGCAGCCACCTGAAGTGCGCTACCCGTGGCTGGGCACATTTCACCGCGTGTGTCTGCAGGTACTGCGGCGCGAGCTTGATCAGGCCGATCTGGGCCGCACTGGACGGTTCTCGATTTGGGACGACGCCGACCAGCTCCAGGCTATTAAGCGAATCTACAGTGAGCTCAACCTCGACCCCAAGCGCTTCGCTCCCAAGGCGGTCTTAAGCGCCATTAGTAGCAGCAAGAACGAGCGTATCCTCCCGGCGGAGTACGAGCAGTTTGCTTTGGGGCCGTTTCAGGCGGCGGTTGCGCAGGTGTACCGGCGCTACGAAACTCTCATGGCCGAGTCGAATGCGGCTGATTTTGATGACATCCTCCTGCTCACCTTGCAGCTCTTCGAGCGTCACCCTGAGGTACTTGCGCGGTACCAGGAGCGTTTTCGCTACCTAATGGTGGATGAGTACCAGGACACCAACCGCGTACAGTACCTGCTGGTAAAACTGCTAGCGTCCAAGCATCGCAACCTCTTTGTAATTGGTGATGACTGGCAGAGCGTTTACTCCTGGCGTGGGGCGGATTTCCGTAACATCCTCGATTTCAAGCGAGACTACCCTGAGGCAACGGTGATTAAGCTCGAGCAGAATTACCGCTCTACCCAGACGATTCTGGATGCGGCGCAGGCGGTAATTAGCCGCAACACCGACCGCTCGGATAAGCAGCTCTGGACCGAGGCTGGGCAAGGGGTGCCGATTACTGTAGTGCGCTGCCGTAACGAGCTAGATGAGGCTGAGTTCGTGGTGCGTGAGGTGCTCGGTCTTGTGCGGGCGGTGCACCTCACTGGTGTAGCGAGCCTATCCGACTGTGTGGTGCTCTACCGCACCAACGCCCAGAGTCGCACGCTCGAAGAAGCCTTCCTGAAAGCTGGCGTACCGTACCGTATGGTGGGCGGTGTGCAGTTCTACGAGCGTAAAGAGGTAAAGGACGTATTGGCGTACCTGCGGTTCCTCAGCAATCCACGCGACTGGGTGAGCTTCGAACGTATCGTCAACACGCCAACGCGGGGAATTGGCCCCAAAACGGTAGAAGGGCTACGAGGTGAAGATCTCTCTCAAAGCACCGGCTGGCCACCGAAGGTTCAACCCTTCTTTGATCTTATTGCCCATCTGGGTAGCTACCTGAGAGAGCCTCCAGCCAGGCTTGCCGAGCGTGTGGTGGCCGCGAGTGGCTACCAGCGTTTCCTGCAGGACGGCACGATTGAAGGCGAGACTCGCTGGGAGAACGTTCAAGAGCTGATTGGTGCGATGGAGGGCTACGAGACCCTCGAAGAGTTCCTGGAGAATGCGGCTCTTGAACCGGTCAAAGACCGCGCCAAAGGAGACCCTGATGGGCAGATCACCCTGATGACCATGCACGCTGCCAAAGGCCTAGAGTTTCCCGTTGTGTTTGTAGTTGGCATGGAGGAGGGGATTTTCCCAGGCAATCGCGCCCTCGAAGACAAGGCGGCACTTGAGGAGGAGCGCCGACTGGCCTACGTAGCGATGACCCGAGCCCGGGATCGTCTCTACCTGATGTACGCCGAGGAGCGTCGCCTCTACGGGGCGCTACAAGCCAATCCTTACTCTCGGTTTATCCGTGAAATCCCTGAAGAACTGACGAGTCACGTCTAAGACTACCCCTCGACAGCCATTGACCCTCGGGGTACTATTGGGCTCATGACCGGTTCGAAACGAACCGTCGCCACTCTGGCGGCAGTTCTCGTCCTCGCCTTCATTTGGCCGCAGCAGCCAGCCGAGGGTGAAACCGAAGCCCCCCTGGGAGCAACTCAGGCACAGGAGGCCTACATCGGCACATTTGGTCAAGAAACCATTGCAGAGGTGCTAGCGAGCCACGGGGTGAAGCTCCACCCCGAAGACCGTGCTTCAGCCTTTCCCGATCCGGCGTTTGGCCTTGGTACCACGGTTACCGTGCAGCGCGCGCCGGTAGTTTCGTTGAGTGTTGACGGCAGCTTGGTGCCCGTGCCTACTTGGTCAGCTACGGTAGGGGAACTCCTGGACAGCTACGGTCTCGCGCTTGGTGAAAAAGACATCGTGCTGCCACCACGTGATCGCGTGGTGCGTGATGGGCTTATTGTGCAGGTTACCCGCGTTGCCGAGGCGGAGGTAAGCGAAGTGCGCAGCGTTGCGTTTTCCACGCGCGAGCAGTCCGACGGCTCACTTACCGTTGGTACTCGCAAAGAAGTGCAAGCAGGAGCCTTGGGACGAGATCGCCTTGTGTACCAGGTAAGGCGTGAAGATGGCGTAGAGGTATCACGTCAGCTGGTACGTACCGAGCGTGTGCTTGAGCCTGTAGAGCGGGTGGTGGCCGTAGGTACCAAGAAGCTATCACGAGCAGTCTCGAGCGTCGCGCCCGGGTGGAGTGAAGATGGCGAGGCAAGCTGGTATGCAATTGGGGGCCGCCATTGTAACCAGGGTCGCTTTACGGCCGCGCACAAAACCCTACCACGAGGCACGCAAGTGCGAGTTACGGATCTCGACACCGGAAAGTCGGTAACCGTTACGATTGATGATCGCGGGCCCTACAAGGAGGGGCGCATCATCGATCTCTCCTGCGATGCCTTTGCCCAGCTTGCACCTACGGGTAAGGGAGTGCTTCAGCGCGTACGGATTACGGTACTCTAGCCCGCCGCGCTTGTGTCCCTTGCGTGTCGAGAGTCATCGTGTACTATCGAGCGGATCGAGCGTCAAAACCCTCTGCTCCAGTCAACCTGCGCTCGTGTCTGAGACAACGGAGAACCCTGGGGGCCTTCGGGCCCCCCTTTTCTTTTTGCTCATTAGGTACGGGCATCTTACCTCCCACTCTGGTACTATGAGGAGGTGATTAGCCTGCGAAACGTCAGCAAAACCTACCGCACTGGTGCCGAAGAGGTATCGGTGCTTCGAGGTGTAAGTCTCGAAATCGCAGATGGGGAAATGGTTGCCATCATGGGTCCAAGTGGCTCGGGAAAGAGTACGCTCATGAACCTCATTGGCCTGCTCGATCGACCTACTTCAGGGAAGCTCTCACTAGCTGGCACTGAGGTTTCCCTCGCGATGTCTGATCGCGTTTTGGCAAGGCTGCGGGCTGAGACCATCGGCTTTGTGTTTCAGTCGTTTCAGCTCTTGCCGCGTAGTTCGGCGCTTGCCAACGTGCTTACGCCTGCGCAGTACCATCCGCGCCCAGGGAGTAAGGAGCGTGCGGTACAGCTCCTTGAGCG
Organism: Patescibacteria group bacterium; assembly: GCA_022842085.1. GTDB lineage: Bacteria > Patescibacteriota > UBA1384 > CAILIB01 > CAILIB01 > JALHQF01. The sequence goes on from JALHQF010000003.1 coordinate 21,576, forward strand.
CCTGGGGCTCGGTAAGCGGCTCCACCACTTGCCAGCTGAGCTTTCTGGCGGCGAGAAGCAGCGAGTGGCTATTGCCAGGGCACTCTTCAACGATCCCAAGCTCATTTTGGCCGATGAGCCAACGGGGAACCTCGATAGCCGTTCGGGGTCAGGGGTTCTCGATGTGCTCAGCGAGCTCCATAACGAGGGGAAGACGGTTGTGGTTATCACGCACGATCAAGCAGTTGCCGATCGCTGCCAACGCACGATTCACCTTAAAGACGGGGAGTTGGTATGAAAAACGTCTCCACAGCACTCACCAGTATCTGGGCGAATAAGGGGCGCAGTGTGCTTACGGTACTTGGAGTAGTGATTGGTGTGAGTGCCGTTACCACGCTTACGGCACTGGGGCAGGGTCTCCAGGCCGATGTCTCAAAGCTCGTGCAGGGATTTGGTACCAACATCCTCACCGTGGTTTCGGGGAAGATTGACCCATCATCAAGTGGGGGTAACCAGGCAAACTTCCTCGCCGGAACCGTGCTCACCGAAGCAGATGTCGTGGCCCTCCGGGCGCTGCCAGAGTTGGAGTACGTGGTGCCAGCGTCAGTTGTGCCGGGTGAGCTTACCGCTGGTTCTAACGTTGCAACACCAACCTTACTTGGTGTAGAGCCAGAGTTCTTCCAGGCGGTGGATGTGCTTGATCTCACCCTCGGCCGTGTATTCACCGAGAGCTCAACAGACGAGATGGTGCTCGCCAAGCCAATTGCTGAAACGCTTTTTGGCACTGCAGAAGCGGCGCTTAACCAGCAGGTCAGTCTCGGCACCAAGTTTACCTATACGGTAGTTGGGGTGGCAGAGAGTGGGGAGGGAAGTAGCAGCGTGTTTGGTGACCAGTTTAGCAGCCTCGGCCTTATGAGCTTTCAGGCTGCCGAGGTGGTAAACGAGCGGGTAACGATCTTTCGCATCTTCCTTAAGGCCGAGGGTGGCGCTGACCAGGCTGCTGCTGCCAGGGATGCGGCGAGGGCAGCACTCCTCGAGAGCCATAACGGTGTCGAAGATTTTACCGTACTCACACAGGAAGACTTACTCGACCTCTTCAACCAGTTTCTGAGCCTTGCTACCGCAATGGTGTCAGCGATTGCTGGTATTAGCCTGCTCGTCGGTGGAATCGGCATCATGAACATCATGCTGGTAACGGTTACCGAGCGAACCCGTGAGATTGGCCTGCGCAAGGCACTTGGTGCTACCAGGGCACAGATTGCCTGGCAGTTTCTCACTGAGGCAGTGGTGGTAACACTCATCGGTGGAGTAATCGGCATCCTCATCTCGGTGCTGGTTGGACTGGTGGTTGCTGCGCAGACCCCGCTTACTCCAGTGCTCTCCCTCTCGGTGGTTGGGGTTGCTCTTGGTGTGTCTGTGGCAGAAGGGCTGTTGTTTGGCGTGTGGCCTGCTTTGCGGGCAGCTCGTAAAGACCCAATCGAAGCGTTGCGGTACGAGTAGGTCTTGCGTTGCGTTGTGCAAAGGCGTACACCAGTAGGGATCGAGAAACGAACCTTACGGGCAGCCTGTATCCTCCTCTCCCAATCGCCACGCAACACGCAAAGGCTGCCCACGACTTTCCCCTTGAGCGAGTAACGTGCAACACGGGGGCCTGCGGGCCCCCTTTTTTTGTTGACAGGGTTCAACACACCCCGCACACTAGGGGTATGTTTGTTGCCGATCTTGAGCGCTGTGGTCTCACCGATAAAGAGGCTAAGCTCTACCTCACCTCACTGCGTATGGGGCCAGTCACCATGCAAGATCTCGCCGCGGGCGCAAAGGTAGATCGAGGCACTGCCTACTACGCGGTAAAAACGCTTACGACGAAGGGGCTGTTTAAGAAGGAGGGGGGCGCACACCCACGTTTTGGTGTTACCCATCCCGAATCGCTGATGGCGCTGGTAACCGCGGCTAAAGCTGAGGCAGATGCGCAGCACCAGGCGGTTCGAGCCGTATACGACGACCTTACAGCGCTCTTTGAGGCTACCTGCTAGAGTTCCGGTGTGATTCCCCACGCCAATACCAACCTAGGGCAACACTACCTGGTAGATCAGCGGGTTCTGGCAGCTATCCTTGAGGTGGCAGCGGTGCGGCCTGGTGAAACCATCGTTGAGGTTGGCCCAGGACCGGGAGTGCTCACCGATAGGCTCCTAGAAGCGGGGGCAGATCTTCACGCTTTTGAGCTTGATGAGCGCTTCGTACCTGCGCTGCGGGAAAAGCCGCTACAGCTGCACGTAGGCGATGCGGTGCGGCTGCTACCAGAGGTGCTGCCAACACTTGGGCAGTACGCGGTAGTTGCCAACTTGCCGTACCAGGTAACCACGTCCCTCATGCGCGTGTTCCTAGAAGAAGGGCCGCGCCCAAGCCGCATCGTGGTGCTTATCCAGTACGAGGTTGCAGCTCGTCTTGCTGCTCAGCCTGGAGCGCGAGAGCGGGGCTACCTCTCGGTGCTCGTGCAGAGCTTTGGAGAAGTTCGGCTCGTGGCTAAGGTGCCGCCTACAGCGTTTGATCCGCCACCAGCTGTGCAGTCTGCCGTGTTTACGCTTACCTGCACACGTAGTGGATTAGAGCCAAGGCTGCGCCGGTTTGTGAGGGCGGGCTTTGGTAGCCCACGCAAACAAGTGAAAAACGTCATCGCGGGATTTACCGGGCGATCACTTGAAGAGGTGGCCGGGGCACTCGCAGGCGTTCATGCGAGGGTAGACGCTCGCGCCTCCGATCTCACAGAAGATCAGTGGCGTCAGCTTGCTGAGCGGCTTTCCGATTGAGTGCATCGTGGCGAGGGCGCCAGAGCACCGATTCGTTGAGGCGGACGAGTAGGTCGTACCCATAGGGAGAGCCTTCTCGATTGCCGTGGGCTTCGATCTGCGAGAGAACGTAGGCCTGGGCGGCATCTACCTCTTCGCGCGGCAAGCTATTCAGCATCTGAAACACCGCTCGGCGACTACCTTCCGTCAGGGCAATGCGGGCGAGGATTCGATCGGCAGCGTCTTTGCCTGCCGTCTCTGGTTGTGGCTCTGCTTCAGCTTTCTCTTGGATAAAGGGTCGAGCGTCGATAACGTTTGCTTCTTCTCGAGCAAGTCGCTCGAGAATTGCAGGGCGAATGTCTATGGTGCGCGCTTCTTCTTTAGCTCTCTGCTGAAGAAAGGGCTGAGCGTCGATGACATGCGCTGTTGATGCGGATACTGCTTCCTCAGGAGCGGTGAGATCGAGGCTACCTTCAAATGTGCTCATATCCCTAGCGTAGCATGCACAAAGGCAGTAGGGTGCAGGCATGGGCAGGCTCTTCGTTGTAGCTACACCGCTGGGAAACCTCAGTGACCTCTCTCCTCGGGCTCGGGAGGTGCTTGGGCGAGTTTCGTGCGTGTACGCCGAGGATACGCGGGTAACGCTCAAGCTCCTCGCAGCCCTTGGACTGCGAGCTTCCTGCAAGAGCTACCGCGAAGCGCTACCACCGATCAAGCGTCAAGCGATTGAGCGCGAGGTTGTGGCTCGTCTCGAGGCAGGTGAAGACCTTGCCTACTGCTCTGACGCCGGAACGCCAGGCGTTTCCGATCCTGGTGACATGCTCGTGGCAGCCGTGCGGGCAGCGGGTTACTCGGTGGTGCCAGTCGTTGGTCCCTCCGCGCTCGCGGCGCTGCTCTCGGTGGCGGGAGTGGGTGTGCAACGGCCGTGGTTTGCGGGCTTTCCACCGCACGCAAAGGGGCGAGAGACGTTTCTGCGCCGCTGCCATGAGCTTCTGCAGGATGGGCTAGTAGACGGAGTGGTGCTCTTTGAGGCGCCAACAAGGGTGCGTAAGCTGCTGCAGGTGGTGGCAAGCTGGGCTGGTGCACAGGTAGTGCTTGGGCGCGAGCTTACGAAGGTGCACGAGGAGGTCTTAGTGGGATCGCCACGTGACGTACTGGAGCGTCTCGCCGAGGTGCCAAAGGGGGAGTGTGTGCTGCTAGTGCGGTTATAGCGAAAGCGCCCCCTAGTTGGGGGCGCAGAGCTTGAGGATAGCCTCATAGGCTCCCTCGAATGTGTCTGCCCGGTGTACCCAGGCAGAATGGCAAAGTGTGCGCATTGCATCGGCAACAGGTCCAACCATCACGACCGGTTTTCTTCGAGACCAAACCGCGCCGACTTCCGCCATTGCCCCTCGGAGGACATCTCCCTCACGTGAGTAGAGTAGGAGCGCATCTGCTTTCTCGAGATCGGGAAGGATCATGCTGTCCCAGAGCTTAAGGCACGCGAAGGGGTCGGTGTCATCAAGGGGGCCGAGGGTGTGCCAGCGAGAGCAAATCACAAGCTGTGGACACAGGTTTGCGTGAGGGAGCCACTCCGGAACAGCAGAGACTTTTGAAGCAATGTAAAGGTTCACCATGATGTGCAAACCATGGCAGTTCGTGCTTCTGGGTGCAAGCGCAACCTGCTACCCTACACCCGTGACTATCACGACCTCTATCTTGTACCCCTCCGGTACCCCACACCTGGGCCACGCTTTGGAGCTGGTGCAGGCAGACGTCTTGGCTCGCTACCAGCGAGGCTTGGGGGCTTCGGTGTACTTTCAGACGGGCCTCGACGAGCATGGACTTAAGATTGCCCGTAAGGCCGAAGAGCAGGGTCTGCGGCCACGAGACTACGTTGCGCAGCAGCTTCAGCTCTTTACCGCGCTCGTAGAGGGGCTTGCGGTGAGTGCCGATCGGTTTATCCGCACATCGGCTGATCAGGACCACGCTCAGATGGTGGAAGCCTTCTGGAATGCCTGCCTGGCCTCAGGCGACCTCGAGCAGCGCACCTACGCCGCCTGGTACGACGTCAAGCAGGAGGAGTTCTTGGGGCTGGTGGCTGATCACCCGGATGCGGTGGTTTTTGGCTTGCCCTCGGAGCAAATCGAGAGAATCGAGGAGACCAATTGGTTCTTTCGAGCGTCTCGCTACGAGCAGCAGGTCGTACGTGCGTTAGAGTCCGGAGAACTGAAGGTGTACCCAGACCACCGTGCCAAGGAGCTGCTGCAGTTCGTACGCGAGAAAGGCCTGCAGGATGTCTCCATCTCTCGCTCGCGTGAGCGGCTGAGCTGGGGTCTCCCTGTGCCAGGAGACGACACTCAGGTGCTCTACGTCTGGTTTGATGCGCTCATCAACTATCTCAGTGGCACGGCTTCTGTGGGAGGTGGCCGCATTGTTGTCAGTGAACGTTGGCCGGCAACCCTGCACATTGTGGGTAAGGATATCGCCCGATTCCACGGTCTCCTGTGGCCAGCCATGCTGCTGTCTGCCGGTCTGCCGCTGCCAAAGGCACTCATGGTACACGGGCACGTTCGCTCAGGCGGAGTGGCCATGAGTAAGTCGCTTGGTACGGGGGTTGATCCACTCGCGTTTACCCAGCAGTACGGGAGCGACGGGGTGCGCTGGTTTCTCACTTCGGCCATCCCAACGCTTGATGATGGCGACTTTACGGCAGAGCGTTTCCACGAGGTGTACGTAAGTGAGTGTGCGAATGGCCTTGGAAACCTGGCGCACCGTGTAGTGAGCATGACGAAGCGCTACGTCGGTGGTGTGGTGCCGCAGCCGCCAAGTTCGGGGCACGCTGAGCGGGCGGTAACCCTCGAGCACCTTTCCGGCTACACGGCAGCCATGGGGGCGTATCGCCTCGATACAGCGGCGGAGCGCATCATGAGCCTCGTACGATTTGCAAACCAGCGGATTGATGAGTACCAGCCGTGGGTAATGGCCAAGGATGAGCATCGCACCGAAGAGCTTCACGGGTTCCTGTATGAGCTCTTAGAGATAGTGCGGATTGTGGGGGTAATGGCCGCACCGTTTGTGCCAAGCTACGGCTTGCGGGTAGCAGAGGCGTTCCCTGGTGTGCTTGGGGAAGACCGGCAAGGATCGGCGGCTTTGCGTTGGGGTGTGCTAGAGGCGGGTATGCCGCTGGGGGAGGTGGGGGTGACGTTTGGGAGGGTTGAGCTGTGATTATTGACACCCACTGCCACCTCACGTACGCGCCACTCATCGAGGAAATCGACCAGGTGCTAGAAGAAGCATCGAGGGTCGGAGTTACACGGATCATCGTACCGGGTACGACCGTCGAGAGTTCCCGTGACGCGGTCGCGCTCAGCAAGCGATACCCAGGCGTGGTATACGCCGCAGCTGGTATACATCCAGGCCATGCAGGCGAAGGAGACACGGGCCTAGAAGAACTCATTCCAGATTGCGTAGCGGTAGGAGAGGTTGGCCTCGACTTCTACGAGGGTGGAGTAGCTGAGGGGCAGTGCCAAATCCTCGACCGTCAACTCAAGCTTGCCGAGCGGTACGACAAGCCCGTAATCATCCACAGTCGCGACTGCTTCTCGGAGCTCCACGCAGTGCTCTCTACGAGCTGGAAGCAGAAACCGGCGGTCATCCACTGCTTCACAGGCACGAGAGAAGAGGCGACGGCCTGGCTTGACCTTGGCTACCACATTTCGCTTACCGGTATCCTTACCTACAAGAACGCCGAAGCGCTGCGCGAGGTGGCGGCGTGGCTGCCGAAGGATCGCGTGATGGTTGAGACCGATGCGCCCTGGTTGGCACCTGTGCCGCACCGCGGGAAGAGCTGTCGACCATCGATGGTAACGGAAGTAGTGCGGGCCCTTGAGGGTCTGTGGGGTATGCCCTACGACGATGTGGCGGCCATCACTACGCGTAGTGCGGAGAGGTTTTTTCGGCTATGACGCGTCATCAAACCGAACAGCTGGGGTGGGTTGGGGTGGTACTTATCCTGAGCGCTTACATGGGAAACGTGGTTGGCTGGTGGCCAGCTAGTAGCGCTTGGTATCTCTTGGCAAACGTAGCAGGTTCGGTGCTGCTCATTCTTGAGGCAAAGCGGGTCAAAAACTGGCAGCCCGTAGTGCTCAACGCCGTGTGGTTACTCGTCGCGCTGGTGGGAATTGCTCGCTCCATCTGGTAGACAAAGGCAGTGAAGGTTCTTGCTGCGCTCTCTGGAGGCGTTGATAGCGCCGTGGCTGCCGCTCGCATGGTTGATGCGGGTCATGAGGTAGTGGGAGTGTTTATGAAGAACTGGTCGCCACTGTCCTCGCAGAGCCTCACCGACTGCCCCTGGGAGCAGGATCAGGCCGATGCACAGGCAGTGGCCGAGCAGCTAACAATCCCATTTCGCTCGGTAAACTTTGAGCGTGAGTACCGAGAGCTTGTCGTGGAGCCGTGGCTCGCCGGCTACCGTGCTGGCAAAACGCCAAACCCTGATGCGTGGTGCAACCGCGAGGTGAAGTTTGGGGCACTCCTTAGGCTTGCCGATGAGCTGGGGTGTGAGATGGTGGCCACTGGGCACTACGCCCGTGTGACTGAGGGCGTTCTCTGTAAAGGGGTTGATCCGACAAAAGACCAGGCCTACTTCCTGGCGCTCCTTAGCAAGCAGCAGCTGGCTCGGGCGGTGTTTCCGCTTGGGGGGCTCACCAAAACGCAGGTACGCGCGGAAGCAAGCGCACGCGGCCTACCAGTGGCGCAGAAGAAGGACAGCCAGGGGATTTGCTTTATTGGGCACCTAAACGTCCACGACTACCTGGCAAGTGAGCTTGGGAGGCAGCCTGGCGAGGTGATGCTGCGTGGTGAGCGAGTTGGTACACATGAGGGGGCGCACCTAGCAACGCTCGGACAGCGAGCAAACCGCTTTATTGAGAATGCTGCCGTGGCCAAGGTGCTTGGTGAGGCAGATATCCCACCGCTCTTTGTCGTATCACGAGACATCGGTACGAATACTCTTGAGGTCTCGCCTGACCGGTCGATGCTCAATGCCGGAGTACTGCATATATTGACCGTCAATGATTTTAGTCAGGCGCAATCTGTACAGATTCGCTACCATGGAGAAGAAGCAAAAGTAATGAGGGTCGATGTATTGGAAAATTGCCAGCGCGTTACCCTCAGCAAACCCGTATGGGCACCCGCACCGGGGCAGGTTGTTGTGGGGTACCAAGGAGACCAAGTGGTAGCCTCTGGAGAGCTATGCTGAGCCTTCAAGACCCGGTACGTGTGCTGCCAGGAGTAGGGCCCAAGCTATCGGCTGACCTGCAAGAAATGGGAATCGCCACCGTCCGGGACATGGTGCTATGGTTTCCGCGACGTTACCTAGACGCATCTAACCCAGTTTCGCTGCGTAACTTAGTAATTGATCAGGAAGCTGTTGTACATGTGCGCGTAGCAAAGGTAGAGAGAAAGCGCGGTGGCAAGGCGAGCTACGTGGATCTCACGGTTGAGGATAGTACAGGTACGGCGCTCGTACGGTTCTTTGGTCAGCCCTACCGCGCGCTCGTGCGCCCAGGATCTAGCCTCCTGGTGTATGGATCGCCAGCCTGGGTTGGTAAGCAGCGGGGCTTTGTAAACCCATTCGTACTCGAGAGCCCGCGTGTAGTGCCCATCTACCCACAGTCTGCACAGGTGCGCAGCCATCAGCTGGCACGTTTTGTGGAAGCAGCACTCCAGGCTCCACTCGAGGAGCTCGGTAGCGTTCCGGCTGCAGTGGCCCGGGCCGAAGGTCTGGCTGACCTCGGCTGGTCTATTCGGTCGCTCCATCGTCCGGAAACCATGGCAGATCTGGAGCCGGCTACCGAGCGTATGCGATTTGAGGAAGTATGGCAGTTCTTTGACTCCCTGCGTGCGCAACGCCACGAATCGGAGGCAGGTGTTCCTGTTGAGCTTTCCGAAAGCTGGTGGCAGGGTGCGTTGGCAAAGCTGCCGTTTACCCTTACGAGCGAGCAGTGCGCGGTTCTTGAGGAGTGTAAAACCGATCTTGCCTCCGGATCGGCCATGCTAAGGCTCATCAACGGAGATGTAGGAACCGGCAAAACCGTGCTTGCCGCACTCCTTGCAGCAGCGGTGGCACAGAAGGAGCTACGCACACTTATTCTCGTGCCAACGAGCTTGCTTGTTGCACAGCACCAGGCAACGCTTACTCGCCTGCTTACCCCCTTTCAGGTGAGTGTTGGGAGGTGGACAGCAACACAGAAAGACGAGGCTGCGCAGGTTGTAGTGGGCACTCATGCCTTGATTGGTGAGAACGCGCAGTTTGCCGATGTCGGCCTCGTGGTAGTGGATGAGCAGCACCGATTTGGCGTGAAGCAGCGTGCGCGCCTCCGTGCGAAGGCGAGTCAGGTTCCGCACTACCTGAGCCTGAGTGCAACGCCCATTCCGCGCACCCTGGCACTGACGATTTTCCAGGGACTCCACGTTTCGTTTCTGCGGGAGCGTCCAAACAATCGGCCTCCAGTTCGTACACAGGTCATTACCCCCGCCGAACTTCCAGAGGTACATAAAGCTGTGCTTGCAGCGAGGGCACGGGGTGAGCAGGTGTACGTAGTGTGTCCCCAAATTGGGGATGGCGAAGAGGTGGCAGGCACGCACGCCGTTACGAGTGAGTATGAGCGTTTACGTAGAGCGCATCCCGAGTACGGACGGTTTGGGCTCTTGCATGGGCAGCTGAAGCCCGAAGAGAAGGAGGCCGTGCTCACAGCCTTTGCGAGCGGGGAGATCGATGTGCTGGTAGCTACCACCGTGGTTGAGGTTGGGGTAGACGTACCAAACGCCACGGTACTCATCGTGCGGAGTGCCGAGCGGTTTGGCCTAGCGCAGCTCCATCAGCTACGTGGGCGAGTAGGGCGAGGCGGCAAGCCCGGAACCTGCTTCCTGACAATCGGATCTGATGCTCGTGGGAGTGTGCAGGTACTCGCCGAGACTGAAGACGGCTTTGCCATTGCTGAGGCTGATCTCATGAAGCGTGGACCAGGCGAGCTCACTGGCAGTCTTCAAGCGGGACTGCCCAAGTTCCGTTTCACTGCGCTGCAAGAGCTGACGTTTCTCACCCGCGTGCGTGACCTGGTAAGCGCAAACACGGAGTCAGACTAGCCTAGGCACGAGCAGCTTTGTGGGTGCATGGTACGGCTATGCAACAGCTTCGTACTCACTTCACCACGTTCTGGCGTCAGTACCTTGCGGGCGCACTTGGTGTACTGGCTCTTACGGGCGCACTCCTCCTGCCTGAAGTGCGTGGAAAAATTGTGCGGGCATTTGGTGGTTCCGATGCGCCCTGGCAGAGTGCCGAGCCACGGGTTATTTTGAGCATGAGCCCAAGCGCTGCGGCGAGCGTAGTGCCGAGTAGTGTCGAA
>JALHQF010000004.1:0-9033 GCA_022842085.1 Patescibacteria group bacterium
ATTCCCGCCTCAGTAATAGAAGCAATGGGATATGGCGCAAACGACGAAGAGATAGTCGTCGGCTTCCTCAAGCCTGAGCTCGAAGAAAGCACCCCACTCGGGATTGTCGAAAACATCCGTCTCACAGGAGACACGCCCTTTGTTGGAGATGGCAGCCAAGTAGTGGTGATTGATCCTGGGCACGGTGGAACTGATGCCGGAGCTACCCGGCAGAGTGGGGGGTCAACCTACAAAGAGTCGGTTATTGCCCTGCAGATCTCCAATCTTGTTTCAGAAGAGCTTCAACGCCTCAATATCCGCGCCATTCAAACTCGAGAGACCGACAGCTTCATTCAGATTCCCAAACGAGCCGAGATTTCGAACGATGCCCGAGCTTCTGCGTTTCTCTCGATCCACCTCAACTCAGGCCCAAGCTCAGCAAGGGGGTATGAGCTCTACTACTCAGCCAGCCAGGCTAACAGCGGAAATGACTCTGGAAAAGAGTTTGCAACCGCAGTCGCTGAGAGCCTAGAGTCCTTTGGACTCATTCCGCCTCGGTCTAACTCTGTAAAACCAGATACAAGCTCCCAGCACTCACAGGGCCTTGGGGTGCTACGAACTAACCAGCGTCCAGCAGCACTCCTGGAGACCGGCTTTATCAGCAACAACCAAGACCTTGCGGTGCTGAGCAACCCCGTTCAACAGCGACTCTATGCCAAGGCCATCGCAGAGGCCATCGCTTCTTACCTTGGCGGGTAGTAAACTGAGGCCATGCGCACCCTTGTCCGACTTACACTCGCCTCCTGCGCACTCTTCCTGCTTCCGGCGGCTAGCCTAGCTAGCACAGGCATCCCAACGCCACCTCCCGACTCGGTGGGAGGAACAGCTCGCACCTGCCCATGGAACCCCGGGAGCGGACGAGCTTGCCCTTGTCCATACGACACGAGCACCGAAGGCGTCCTCATTCCGCACCGTTTCCAGCCTGGCACACCCTACTTCTCCTGCTATGTCGCTACCTTCCTCAAGGTAAACTGGCTCTACGTAACCCTCTTTGCGGTGGTGCTCGTGATGTGGTCGGGCTTTGAGTACCTCATCTCAGGTGGGGATGGTGGCAAGCAGAAAGCCGCCAAGCAGCGGGTGATCGGTGTGTTTACCGGCCTCATCCTCTACTTTGTTATTCAGTTCATTGTTCCGCTTCTCCTGGGAAGCGCTCGTGTATAGATGCCGTACGCTGACCCCTTTGCAAAGGCCCGGCGCGCGCGGCAGGTGCGGCAGTTTGGCATTGTTGGACTCATCTTCTGCATGGCAATCGGTGGTCTCTGGTGGTGGAACCGTCAGCAAGTTTCAACACTGATTATCCTTGATGACCCAACCCAGGTGGCGGTTGGTATTAACGGCCGCCAGGCTGAAACGATCTCTGATGGCGACCGCATCGTGGTAAAGCTCGTACCAGGAAGGTTCCGCCTCGAACTCCAGAAAGAGGGACACATGCCCTACGTTGGCGACCTCACGCTCAAGCCAGGTGAAACGCTGCGACTTCGTCCGGTGTTCACAATCCTGCCAGATGGTGAGGCGGCGGGAGGTGGAACCATCAGCTTCGTGCGGCCTGTACTTGACCAAAACCTTCTCTACTACGTCGGTGATGGCAACCGCCTCTTTCGCTACGATCTCGTTGAACGGCTCGATTACGCGGTAACCGAACGCTCGCTCAGCCCCATTACGGGCGTGGAGTGGGGAAGGGATGACCAGGTCGCGCTCATCGCCAAGCCCGATGGCATCTATCTAGCAGAGGTGCCAATCTTCAACTTTCGTGATCAGCTGGTACGCAAAGTGGCAACCAGCGAAATACTGAGCCCTGTTTGGGATCCAAACCGTGACAACCGTTTAGCTGCTGCCTACTTCTCCAACGCCGGCGAGCGTCGTCTCGTGCTTACCGATCGTACCTTCAGCGCACTCGACCGAAAGGCCGACTTGAGCCAGTTTACGAAGCCAATCCTAACCTGGTCGAGCACGAGTAAGTACATCGCTATACGCGAAGGAGCCACTGCGACAAGTGACGTATGGCTCTACGAGCTTGCCACAGGAAGCCTGCGCCAACTTACCAGTGGAGGTGGAGTAACGGCGCTTCGCTTTAGCCCCGATGACACCTACGTGACGGTGGGAGGAACGCCCGGAGAGCTTCGTATCCTCAAAACAAGTGACGGCTCTGGCTCGAGCTACCCCACAAACGCAACCGTTGAACAGGCAGCCTGGTTTGACGCCAAAACCTTTATCCTCCCGAAGCCAGGCGGAACTGGCTTTCAGCTTGTCGGAGTAGACAATACTGCGCGAGAGCTTCCCGTAACACTTGCAGCAAGCCCGCTCGTGGGAATTGAGTACTTCGCTGCAAAACAAACCCTCGTGTTCTACACTGATCGTACGGTATTTTCCGTTTCGCTAAATGAGTAACCATGCCAGAAGGGGCCGGCGCGGCTAAGCAACCCAACCAGAACGTTGGGCTTATTGTGTCAGTTGCTCTGCTGGCCGTTTCACCACTCTTCTTTATCCTGCCGTTTGCGGTGGGGGCAGGGCCAAACCCAGGCGGAAACACAGCACAGCAGCCAATCTCATTTAGCGACCCGCTCGTCACTGCAAAGCTTGAAGACCTCAAGCGATTATCTGACCCTCAGGGATTTGCCACCTCAAGTACAGGGCTCGACGAGTATGAGGCCACACTAATTGCGCTTCGCACTCGCCTCAGTGAGCTCGGTGGGCGAGAGGCCGCCCTCGAGAACATTGCGGCCCAGCTAGCCTTGGTAACCCAGCTTCGTGGAAGCATCGGAAATGCAAAGGCATCGGCCGAACTTGTTGGGAAGCTCCGCGACTTGCGGGCCAAGCTCCCGTCCCAGGTTGGAGGGGCAACAGGATCACTCATTGAACTTGCCATCCAGCTAGGACGACAGAGTGAGGCAAACCCGCGACAAAGCTTTCCGTACTCCCAACAAAAGCGAAATGAGATTTTCAACGAGAGCCTCACCACGCGTCACAGCGACTGCTCTTCCTTTGTCTCTTACCTCCTCTATAAAACCGGCAACACCTACATACGGCCCAACAGCCTTGTTCCCGATACGTCGTACCTCCTTACCATGGCCATCCGTAAACAGGGACTTGAGCCTGTGTTGGTGCAAAACCGCCTGTCCCTCGAGCAGGTACGCGAGGTCATCAGGCCAGGCGATCTCCTCCTTAGCGATGTGCTTCCTGGTCGCAAGGGAGGCGGCGCTCACGTTGTACTCTACATCGGACCAGGAAATGCTGAAGGAGATATCGTGCAATCAGGCGGGGGAGGAGGGGGCGGCAAGATCAACTTCACCAGCCTTGAAGAGCGCATGCGGGGACGAAACACCACCGCTATACTTCGCCCAACGCTAGGGGTTCCATCATGAAGCTACGCGCACTGCTCTTGACTGCTCTTACGGTGTACTCGGGAGCATTCCCGCTCCTCCTGTTGCTGCCGGTCGAGGCTCGTGCTGCTGAACCGTACGACAACAAACCCGCTCCCTGCGTAGATCCACGCCTCACGCCGCCCGAAGCAGAGCCTGACCAGTCTGCTGAAGCAGTTGAGCCTGACCAGGGAGAGGACGCTCTGCCGTTTACCGTAAGCATTAGTAGGACAGAGATCCTGGCCACCAATCCGCTAGTTACCGAAGCATTCTTCTCTGCCTTCATCCAGGAAAACGGTGGGTGGCAAAATGCTGAAGACCCCGACCTCTGGCACTTCTGCGGAACAGTTGATCTTGATCCCATCCTTAACCCTGCCCCAATTTCAGCGGCAAGCCTAGATTCACTTGAGGCGTTCTCCAGCTCACGCCGCCTGGCGTTTCGTAACCCACTCGACCGCTGGGCACTCATTGGAGAGCCATGTCGCAAGTTCGTCGGTGATGTGTGTGACGAGACGAAAGAGCCAAAAGAGGTTCCCCAGCCTGATGGAAGTGTAAAAATAGTAGACACTCCGATCTACTACGACGATATCGCCTGGACCAATGGGCAGTGGGATGCACCGAAAGCCGATCGACGCCTTCTTGAGTATCTCGTATACCTCGTAACACCCGCGGAGCAAGGTGGCGCTGGTCGTGAGTACATCCGCGTAGACCGAATTCTTCAGCAGAGTGAAACCAACCGTGAGTTCGCGAGTGTAGCACTAGACCCAACTGATCCGCTCCCTGAGAAAGCAGAGATCGAATCTGCACATAGCTACGACCTACGAAATCCAAGTCGCCCCACCAAGCTCGCTGATGCTGTAGATATCAGTGAAATTGACTTTGTGCGGATGACAATTAAAACCCGTCGTTGTCAGGGAATCATCCGCAGCTGTAGTACCTCCTACGACTTCAAGCAAATACCACTCAAGGTCGGTTACCAAACCACCGAAGGTGCCAGCACCGCACCAAACGTTGCAGAAGAGTTTCTCTCTGGAGCCCGAGGTAGCTTCTCGAGTGCCCTGGCAGGAATCGTCGATCCAAACGACCTGCCCGAAGGTGTTTCACTGCAAGATCTCGAGGTGAGTGACCTGGGCGAACTAGGAAGCACTCTAGCCTGGAAGGCTCTCACGGAAGCGCTGGGAGTGTCCGGTATTTCACCAATTGAAGGAGAGGAGAAAGACCTCCTGGAGCTGGTGGGGCGACGCTTCCTCGCCAAGAGCCTGTACCTCCCCGAAGATTCATTTGATGACAGCTCAAGCCCTGGGGCTGTTGTACGCTCCGCAGGGCAGGGACAGGTTGAAGCGTCGCTCGGACTGCCAGATCGATCGCTCGATGGCGAAACTTCAAGCCAGGTACTCGAGAACCTTGGTAGACGTGTACTCGAAGAAGCAATGCAGGTTGCTCCAGGCAGTCTCCCCAAAAGTCCTCTGCCGCGCGCAGCTCTCTTAGAGCAAGTCGGAGAGGGAGCAATCGCACAGGCAATCGGCGTTCCCCTCTCGGTGATCCAGGAGGATAGCTGGCAAGTACTCTCACAGAATCCACGGTTTAGGGCACACTTCTCACTCGAAAAGAGCACGCGCATCGATGAGCAGCTCCGACTAACCTACATTGCGGATGGAAGCCCTTCAGGAAACCGCGATGGGTTCAGCGAGCAAGAGTTTCAAGATCCAACCTCGAACCTCTTCAGGAGTAGTACCGATAGTGCCCTTGCACGATACAAGCAGCTTGTAGGGCACAGGGCTCTCTCGAGTGGTGTGGAGCGGTTTAGCAGCCAGGCAAGCGACGCCGCGCCAGTTGCCACAACCTTTAACGATCCGGTAGATGCCACCATCGGCCTACTCGGCCTCACGCGTAGCGACAAGACCAGCGGCCCTCACTTTATTGAGACCTCGGCACTGTCGCTGGACACTTCGGCCACCACCCAGCTCCTCCTCGATAGGGGTCTCATTACTAGCACCGAGCTTGCAACGCTTGGTTCGCTCATCAGAGCGCAGCAGCCAGTTTTGTTTGGAAACTCGTACCGCTCACTCTTAAGCAACGACCCTCGATGCTTTGGCTATGGAGGAACCGGTCCTTTTGGAATAGGTGGATCATGCGTACCTGATCCCCAGCTTACCCAGGTTGTCAGCAGGATAAACCTTCTCAGTACACAGTGGCTTCCTATCATTCAATCTGTACTCGCGCGCATCCAGTCCGAGCAGGAGAAACCGCAGGTACGAGCCTCGGGCAATACGTCGCTTACCACCCAGCTCGAGCAGGCTAGAACCCTCGCGTCCAAAACCCAAGGTGCGCTCAATAGCCAACTCGATGCGCTTGCGAGTGTCGTTGCAACCAGTGGGCAGAGTGGTCAAGCTGCCGCACTTGGCATTCCTGCGCAGTACCTACAGAAGAACGGCACCAGCTATGAGCTCGTTGCAGCCGGTGACCCTCTCCAAACTGCGCTTCGAGGAGAAGTGTCGCCAGAAACCCTGCGGCGTATCGGTGCTTCACGACTGGCTCGCAGCATTACCGAAGACAAGGTTGCGCAACTTACCCTCATCTCCCACCTCACCCAGCCAAGCCAGGATCCAAGCTTTGCTACCCTACCAAGCATTGGTCTCAATGAGAGCAAATGGAAAGACCTCGGCTTTGCTACCGGAGACTTCGACCGCATCTTCACCCGAAACCTCAGCCGGTCAACGTTTGACCGCATAGGAGCCTCACTCCTCATTACCCATATCTGGGAGGGTAAAACCAGCCAGGATTCTAGCTCACATGGCATCCTGCGCGATGTGCTGGGAAACCAAGAGTCGGGCTTCTACCGAACACGCCTCCGTCAGGTGCGTACCGCAGCAGCAGCTCTGCGAGAAGTCGGCACACGCAATGGCACGCTTACCACACAGCTGCGCAGTGCCCTCGACGCGCTCGATGCTTTGCCGCTAGGTTCTAGCGGAAGCATCCGCGAGCTTCGAGATACCATTGACAAGTACGAGGCAATTGCCGGCGTTCTCTCTGCGCTCGACCCTGAAGTGGCTCGTCAGCTTTCACGACTCACCGGTCCTGCTGGTGAGTCTCAGGCAGGCCGAGAGCTCACAATCGCAGATCTTGCAAATGTGGCAGGAGTGGCACTCGGTGATGGGTGTCTCTCACGAACCGCCCTACAATCCGCCCTAAAGGGGAGTGGAACAACTCTTACCTCGAGCCTCAATACATTTAGTGGTTGCATTCTTGAGGACGCACTCGGCCTTCCACTTGGAACGGTGCAGTCGTGGCTTGGTACGGAAGATCGCACCTACTTTAGCCTTACACAGACAATTGGAGAAGCACTCATCCGTGAGCAACGCCGCGGCGGGGTAGCACATGAGGTTGGTGCAAGCTACCTGATGCAGGCAATTGCTGGAAAGCTCGGGGATATCGTGCCAACCCTGAGTTTTGGATCGGTATCACTAGGTGCGACAGACATCGAAAATCTTCTCGTAGGTAACGTTGGCGCACCACTCGAGAAAATCGGTGGCAGCTACCTTGACCAGCTCCTCAACCTGCCGCTTGGAAGTGGGGTCACCCTCATCACCCCCCGTTGCTTCGAGAATGGAACCGAGAGGCCATGTACTACTAACGAGAGCACGCAACAGCGACTCGTAACGCTCGCCAACCTCGGCTTACAACGGCTCGGAATTGACCTTGGGCTCCCCACAAACTTCAACCTCCTAAACCCCGATATTGGCGATCGAACCTTCCTCACCAACCTAGCCATTGGCCAGCTTGAAAGGGTACTTGGACTAGACACAAACAATCTTCCGGACTCATTTGATGAGCTCCTTAGTACCAATCAGGCCAGTCGACTTGCCATGTCATTTGGCTTGGGGTCAGAACTTGCGGGCCTTGTTCGATCTGCATCGCAAGACCTTCGAAAGCGCGCAAGTGCAGGTGGGAACGAGCAGGATATTGCCGAGGCACTTCGCCTTGCCGAATCACTCGAGGCGTTTAGTGAACGAGTTGCAAAGCGGCAGTTTGAAACCTACGCCGAAGGAGGCTCTTTCTGGACTCCCGGTATAGCAGGTGATGGAGAAACCCTCCTCACCAACGAACGAAGCCTTTTCCAAGAGCTTGCCTCATCTGAAGGCACCGCTCTCCTGGCAACCATTGCTGTTCTTTCGCCTGGCACCGCCGTCAGCCTGCTCGGTGAAACGCTCAAAGAGGTTTCAAGTAGCGAGTTCTGGGAGAAGAAGGGTCCTGGCTACCAGCTTGTAGCAGAAATTGCCAAGCAGCGAGGCTCCAGCTTGGCTGCCCAGTTTGGCATCGACCAGAGCTTGGTGCGTAGTTGGATTGACGGAAACCTCTCCAACGAATCCTTCGCGCGCCAAGCAGGCGACCGGTACCTGCGCACTACATTTGCCGACCAACTCGACAACTTTGCGGAAACACAGTTTGGCGATCTCGCAACCCGGTTCTCGCTTACCGCAGAAGCACTCGGCTGTGAAGGGTACACCATCTCTTCGATGCTCGGACTTCGGAAGCCAAACCGCGGACCACTCCAAGATGAGCGCACACCTTCGTGTGAGCTCAACGATCAGAGCCTCAAGAGCCTACTCAATGACACAAGTGAAGAAGGCCTCAAGCGCAGGGGACTCCTCTTTGACGCCTTCCTGGGAACGGCGTTCACCAACACCGTTGAGGATGACCTCCAGATAGACCGTGGCACGATTCGTTCAATCGTGCTCCAACCCAAGCTGGCGAAAGAAATCGCACTTGATCAGGGCATCCGCATGCTTGCGGACACGGTATTCGGGATGGCAAGCGCTGGCGAAAGCGGTCGTCGTTTCGATGTGCAGCAGAGCCTCAAACGTGCACTCCTAGCCGGCTCGTGTCCGGTTGATGTACGCGATGGCAACCGAGGTGAGCGTGGTCGGGCAATCCGCGGTGCGTGTACCTACCAGTTTGATCAAGACCGAGCACTTGATTCATTGAGAAACGATCTCGCTCAGTACGCACAGGAGTTCTTGCCAGGAATGAGCGTGGGGGAGGTAATCCGCTGTGGAGAGCACCCAACTCAGTGTGCGCAGTACGCTGGCCTGGCTCAGCTCGTGAAGACCATCAACGGAGAGGTGCTTTCTGGGCCAGGCTCTACTGCCTTCCTCGTCTCCTTTGATGACCTTCGTCTTGCCTACGGGCCGGGTGGTCTTACAGGAGCAGCAGCTGAAGTACTCGTCGAACGACAGCAAGCAAGCGCTATTCGTGACTACTACCTGGGCAACAACAGCGCCACTGGCTCAGATGCGTTCGCTTACTCACCAGATCCAACAACAGCGCCGGTAAATCTGCTCAGCATGAGCGATGCCGAGCTCGTTGCATACTTTAGGCTGGAAGATCAAACCCTCGACCCCCTAGATCGGGAAGCGATCCTAACCAACATTGCTGTTGATACCGTAGCAAACAGAGAGCTTGCAAAAGAGCTTCGGCAGCGAGCGCAGGAGTCGCTCCGCTACCAGGTGTACGACGCCCTGGCTTTCCAGGCAGATCCAAGCATCCCGAAAGGATTTACCGCAGCACTGTTTGGCAAAGACAGCCAGGCACGGGGAATCGTCTTGGCGCAGTACACGATCAACAAGCTCAACCT
>JALHQF010000004.1:9043-20714 GCA_022842085.1 Patescibacteria group bacterium
TTGGCAAGTCGGTATTTGGTGGCTTCCTCAGCGATGAACAGGTAGGGCTGTTGGCAAACTTCGCCGCGAACGGTTTCCAAACCTCAGATCCGCAGGAGCAACTTGCAGTACAGAGTGCCCTCGTTTCACTTGATCGTTGGTTCACGGCTGAAGGGTCGTCTCTCTTTGGAGTCGACCTACCTCCAGGCATCGGTGTGAGCCTGTTTGCCTGGGGACAATCGGGCTTCGATCCTAAGCTCTTTAACTCCTCAGAAAAGCTCACAGTTGCCGGCGTCTCGGTTCCTTCGGTGGGTGGATTGCTCCGCTCCTATGGAGAGCAGCAGCTTTTCGCCTGGGGAGATAAGCTGCTCGGACTACCCGCTGGTGGCGTTTACCAGCTCTATACTGCCGGTCAGCAGATTGTGCAGGCCAGCCAAGCGCTCAAGGTAGCTCATGCGGTGAACGGCATAGCGTTTGTACAAGGCACCAACGCAAGCGCCTACGTGAGTGCCGCACGAGCCAACCTTGTAGCAGCGCAAGCAAACCTTACCTCAACACTGCTCAACCTTGCCTTTGGCGCACAAATTGCCGGCTTCGAAGCAGCTCTTGGCCTTGCGGCAGGATCTGGCGCCTTAGCCGTAACCATGCTGACTCAACTTGCGTTTGGTGTTCCCGTTGACCCAATTACCTTGGGGTTGTTTATCGGGCTCAACCTGTTCTTTGGCTTCGCCTCCGTGAGCGTTACGGTTACCGCCACGGCTGATGGTTACTTCCCAAACTGTAAGGGTGATGGCAGGTGTAGGAGTAAGCTTGCTAGCTCTCGGTTTACCGAGTACCCAACTAGCGATCCACTTCTGGGTGAGTTTAACGCGAAGGATGCCGAGCCGTATCGAGCAGGCCTCATGAAAGCCGCTACCGGGAAAATCCGAGGTCTCCTTGAAGATACGGCTCGTTTCGCCGAAACTTGGGGGCCAGTTCGCAACATCGACCCAGTAAACCTTTGGGTTGGACAGGTGTATACGTACTCAAAGGATGATGTAGCCACCATCGAGCACCTTATTGGGCGGCCAGCACCATGGGATAGCCCGGCCGGATACGGCTACGGCGCCCTTACTGACAGGTTTATCCTTACCGTTGAGTCTGAAGAGCGAGTAACTGCTGAGTCAGTTGAAGGCTACCAGGCTGGGTTCTTTGGCGACTCGGTGTTCAAGAACCACCTGCACGTACGGTGGTAAACTAGAGCCCATGTCGCTTGAGCTCGATCGCACCCTACAGCGGATCAACCGCCAAACTGAAGAGCGTAATGCTATGGCGGTGGCAGCTGGTATGGGCTTGTCACACGAAGTGCTGGACGACTTTCCCTTTACCCTTCCGGTACTTGAGCTCATCCCGCTCGAGGTAGTTGAGAGCAAGCGGTACGCCACCTATGTACGCACTGCCAGTAAAGTTCGAGTTGCAGTAGTCGATCCGCAGCAACCTGGACTTCTGGAGGAGCTACGCGAGGTAGCCCGCAAGTATAAGGTTAAGCTCGAGGCCGTTATTGTCTCGCAAACAAGCTTCTTGGCCCTCCTCAAGGCCTACGCGCGCCTGAAGAAGGAGGCCGCTGAAGAAGCTGCCCGCGCTGCAGTACAGGCGCGCACTTCAGCTATCCGTCACGCGAGCAGTAACCTAGAAGACCTAAAGGGCATTGGTGAGCGCATCAGCACCACTTCCATTACCGACATCATCGACGATATTCTCGCCACCGCGTATGAACAGGACGCCTCGGATATCCATGTTGAACCCACTGAACAACACGTTCGTTTGCGGTTCCGTATTGACGGCGTACTCCAAGAGGTAGCGATTCTTCCGAAGGAGGTGCACCACGCCCTCATCTCCCGCATCAAAGTTGTTGCAGGCATTAAGCTCGACCTTACCACCGCCGCACAAGATGGACGTTTCTCCCTGAAAGACCGTGGTGTGCCGGTAGATATCCGCGTTTCGGTAATCCCAACCGGAAATGGCGAGGGGGTGGTCATGCGCTTGCTACGCCAAGATGCTAAGTCGGGCACACTTGCTGATCTTGGCTTTTCTGAGGAGCAGCTACAGACCATTCGTCGTGCGCTCAAGAAGCCATATGGGGTAATTCTCGTTACCGGTCCAACCGGATCAGGGAAGAGCACTACTCTCTACGCAATGCTCCAGGAGCTCAACTCTCCTGAGCGCAAAATTCTCACTCTAGAAGATCCTATTGAGTATCGGATTCAAGGGGTGGAGCAGAGCCAGATTGATGCTTCACACAACTTTGGCTTTGCCGAGGGACTCAAGGCACTTCTACGCCAAGATCCAGATGTGATTATGGTGGGAGAGATTCGCGACCCAGAAACTGCCACTACTGCCCTCAATGCTGGGCTTACCGGGCACCTCGTGCTAGCAACCCTCCATACCAATGACGCTGTCGGTGCGTATGTTCGGCTGTTAGAGCTCGGAGTGGAACCCTACCTACTCTCAGGAAGCGTGCAGCTCGTAGTCGGACAGCGTCTCGTGCGTCGAAAGGTTGGGGGAACGAGCGAAGCTCCCGAGTATAAGGGTCGAGAGGTAATTGCCGAGCTCCTTACCCCCTCAACATCCTTTGAAACAGCGGTTACGGGCCGTCAGGATCTCGCTTCACTGCAGCGACTTGCTCGGGAAGCAGGACTTACGCCCATGCTCGAGCACGGTATGCAGAAGGTAGCTGCGGGGGTTACCACCCAAGCGGAAATTGAGCGCGTTACTGCGTAAACCAGAGCTCTCGGTAGAGGTTCGCGGTTGCTAGAAGCTCACGTTGGAAGTTCGCCGTGAAGCGATCTCCGTTGTGATTTGTCGCCTCAAGCCCTACGGCATCAAGCCCTACGGCTCGACACGCGTACACAGCACGCGGCATGTGGTACGCATTGGTCACTAAGATAAGTTTGGCGTCTGTGAAGCGCTTACGGGCATTCTGACAGCTCTCAAGGGTACTTAAGCCCTGGGGGTCAAGCTCCATAGCAGCAATTGGTACACCTCTTGCCAGGAGGTAGCGGCGCATCGCATCCGGCTCGTTGTAAGTAGTCTCGCGACCATCTCCACTGAGATAGATGGTGTCGATACCGCCCTGTTGGTAGCGCTGGAGGGCGGTATCGAGCCGGTTCTGGAGCGCCTCACTTGGACGATCTCGCTTTACGTCATAGCGCGCACCAAATACCAGCAGCACCGAACCCGTCGTCTCTTGGGGATTTACGGTACGAAACTCACTCGTTTGCACGCGCGTGTAGATGAAGAGGCCAAGCACAACCCCGATGAGGACAAGGGGAGCTGCTGCCGCTAGGGCAATACCTTTCAGAACGCTTCGCACAGGGAGGTTATACCAGGTTGAACTCTCGCCTGCGAGTTGGTAGAAAGGGTGGGTGTCCCGCTCTTGTTCGTTCCGCGCCTGTCTTGTCTCGAGGCGCACAGGTGAGTGAGAGGTTGAGATCAGCAACCTGGGAAGTGTTGTGTGCAGCTTTACACCACACGTGTGCACACTGCGTGCCTACTGACACCGATCAACGAGCCCCTTGCCGGGGGCTCGTCTTTCTTTCAGAGAGGCAGGGAACCTCAGTCGTTCTAGTGCCCAAGTCAGGCGAGGGCACTAGATGGCCTTCGGACTGCACCTCACGAAGACGTGAGTAAGGAATGTGCAGGCGAACCGAGGAGCCCAATCCTTTTCCACCTATCCAGCCATAAGAAAAAGAAAGAAGTTATCACCTCCGCAGGTAAAACCGAGGACAGTGATAGCTTCTTTCTTTTTCTTGGCGGAGAGGCAGGGATTCGAACCCTGGAGGCGGTTGCCCGCCTGGTAGATTTCGAGGCTACTGCTTTCGACCACTCAGCCACCTCTCCTGGTGAACTAGCTCTTCTTACGAACCGTCACCTTTGTACCACCTTTACCTTCGAGTGTCTTCTCTTTTTTGGGTGCGCGTTGAATCTCGGTAACCACCTCAAGACCCTCCAACTTTACCTTCTCACGGTTTACATACACTTGCTGAACCATGCCAAAGAGCGTGCTCACCGCCCAGTACAACACCACCGCAGCCGGCACGGTAACACCAGCGACCACCAGGAGCACTGGAGCTGCGTACTGCATGAAGCGAAGTACGGCCATCGAAGGATCCTTTGGATCCATCTCTTTTGGAAGTGAAAGTTTAATCTGGAAGTACTGCAGAATAGCCGTAAGGCCAATGAGTACAAACGCCCGGTCTGGTTGAGAGATATCCAGACCAAAGAAGTTGAGGTTGATTGTCTCTGGGCGTGGTAGCCAGTCGTAGAGCCGTGGGTGTGTTGCAGTAAGGCCACGCGACGTGGCAAGGAACACGCTATAGAGAACAATGAGCTGAATGAAGGTGATCCCAAGTGTTCCAAACGGATTAATTCCGTTTGCCTTGTAGAGGGACATCTGTGCTTGGGCTAAGCCCTGCTTGTCATCTCCGTACTCCTCCTGCAGCTTCTTGATGTGCGGCATGAGGAGCTGCTGCTTGCGTTGCCCTCCGAGCGCTTTCTTCGTTGGGATAAAGAGGAGCCCGCGCACCGTAAGGGTAAGGAGAATTACACCAACCGCTGCCGAGTGTCCTGGAACAATGTAGATCAGGAACGTAAGCAGGTTGAGGAGCGGTGCGTACACCAGGTTCTGGATGAGCCAAGTCATAGACTCCTACCTTAGCGGGTTGCAGCAAACCTGGCGAGCTCACACTGAATTTCAGCGTAGCTTGGCAGCGCACCTCCATTTGGGGTAAATCGCACTACGTAGTCTCCCGAATCAAGTTCGAGTTGTCGAAAGGCCGATTTAACCCGACGCCGAGCCAGGTTGCGAAGCACGGCATGCTTGTGCACCTTCGTTCCAATAACTATCGCAAGCTTCCAGGGTTCTTGTGTGGGAACTGTGTGGATAACTCCGAACGAACACCGAAACCGCCTCCCGGTCCGGATGACCTCGAGAATACGAGTTCCGGTACGGAGGCGGTGTTCCCGCGAAATCACGGTGCTATGCCAGTTTACGCGCGCTCTTTCCGTACTTGTACGCAGTAGTGGAGACCGTAACAGCGGCGCGACCCTTGGCTCGACGGCGCTTGATGATGTTGCGGCCGCCTACCGAAAGCATGCGACGGCGGAAGCCGTGGGTACGGAGGCGTTTGCGCTTATTGGACGTGCGATCGACGTACATAGGAGATTGCTAGACCCAGGTACGCTACCAGCTCTCACCAGAGAACGCAAGGAGGCGAGTACGGCCTATGTGTGGAAAACTCTTCCCTTGTGTGGAAAACTTGGCTAGCGTAACGGTTAGCTATGTCCACCGTAGATACGAAGAAGGTCTGGGGTCGGGTAAAGGAGGTGCTGAACGAACGGCACCCGGCTGTTGGTTATCGAGAGGCTGTAAAAAGAATGCTTCTAGAGGATATTACTGAGGAAAACGCCACAATTATTGTGGATAACCAGACGTTGGTAGGATTTATCGGGCGCTACCTTGAAACCTCGATTCTCCAAGCGCTCTCCGAGGTGCTTGAGCAACCAGTGCGCTCGCTCACGATTGTAGTAAAGAGCAAGCGCAAGGAAGTACCCCAGTCCACAACGCCGCTTTTCGTTACCGATACGCCCGGAAGCCTCCAACCTAACCAAGAGGTTACGGCCAACCTTAACCCCCGGTTTACCCTCCAGTCCTTTATCAATGGGCGTCGTAACCAACTTGCCTACGCCGCGGCGCAGGCTGTTGCCGAGAACCCTGGACACTCCTACAACCCGCTCTACCTCTACGGTGGCGTGGGGGTTGGCAAAACCCACCTCATGCAGGCAATTGGTAATGCGATTGTTGCTGCCGATCCGCGCAAGCAGGTGCTCTACGTGACCTCTGAGGCCTTTACCAACGAGTTTGTAGCCAGTATTCGCACTGGACACGGAAAAGAGGAGTTCAAGCGCAAGTATCGCAACGTAGATGTGCTCCTCGTAGACGATATTCAGTTTCTTGCTGGGAAAGACGGTACGCAAGAAGAGTTCTTCCACACCTTTAACGCTCTCACACAGAAGAATCGACAGATCATCATTACGAGCGACCGCCGACCGGTGGATATTGCCGATCTTGAGGAACGTCTCTCGAGTCGATTCGGTATGGGCCTCATTGCTGACATGGGAATCCCGGACACTGAAACCCGTCTCGCTATCTTGCAGGCTAAGTGCCAAGAGAAGGGCATTCTCCTCCCGAATGATGTTCTCGAGCAGCTGGCTGAACACGTTGACACGAGTATCCGTGAACTCGAGGGAGCACTCTCACGAGCCATCCTCCAGTTCCAGGCACTAGGAAAGACTGAGCCGTCCATGGCCGATGTGCGCGAAGTGCTCCAGGGCGTACTCCCTGAGCAGCGCCTGGTGCGTAAGAGTAACCACCAAGAGCTCCTGAAGATTGTTGCTGATTTCTACAACTGCACCAGCTCTGACGTACTTGGCGCTCGGCGTCACGCTGAAATTGTGAAGCCTCGCCAGGTATACATGTACCTTCTCAAGCATGAGCTTGGGTTTACCTTCCCACAAATTGGCCGTGAGGTTGGTGGACGTGATCACACCACTGCTATGCACTCGGTCGAGAAGATTGAGAAAGGGATGAAGAAATCTGACGAGCTCCTTGACGAGATTCAAGCGATTCGCGAGCAGTTTTACGCAAGGTAGTTCTTCACCCTTCTTTTTCTTTATCTACACAAGTAGCAGTAGTAAGGGGGTGGGGAAAGGTGGAAAAGGTTGTAAAAAGGCCTCGTAGAGTCTGGTTTTACGCACTGTCTAGTATGGGAAAACTCCAAGGAATACCTGGGGAAGAGTCCTGGTTTCCCCAGGGATAACCCGCTAGGCTGTGGATGAACGCCGGTTCTCCACAGAGAAGCCCACAGGTTTTCCAGCGAGAAATCCCCGGTGATTCCCCAGGTTTTACCCACGTAGTCCACAAGTTTTCCACAATGCACTTCAGCTTGCAGCGCGACGAACTTGATCGAATGCTCGCCCATGTGGCGCGTGTGGTAACTGTGCGTCACAGTCTGCCAGTTCTAGGAAACGTTCTCATTGAGACCGATGCGAAGGCTGTGCGGCTCTCGGGGACAGACCTGGAGATTGCTGCCTCCGCTCAGGTGGCTGCAGAGGTGCTACAAGAGGGAGCCTTCACCGTGCCAGCCAAGGTTCTTCAGGAGTTTGTGCACCAAGTCACCGATCGAAACCTTACGGTAAAGCGAGAAGGGCAGGAGTTGGTAATTATTGGTGAGAGTGCCGAGGGACGAATCGTGGGGCTCGAGGCAACCGAGTACCCATCGCTTCCAGAGGTTCCGGATGAGCAAAGGGTAGTGCTCCCGGGAACAGATCTTGCAACCGCGCTCAAGCAAGTGGTGCTTGCATGTGCTGCTGATAGCGCACGACCCGTACTTACAAGCGTTCTGTTCCGGTTTACGAAAGGTCAGCTTACCTTGGTGGCTACTGATAGTTTTCGTCTCACCGAGCGTACCCTCGCGCTCGCAGAGCAAAACCTTGAGATTGATATCCTCGTGCCACACCGCACTGTGCAGGAGATGCTACGAATCCTTGGCAACGAAGGGGATGGGCAGGTTTCGGCCACGATTGGAGCGCAGCAGGTAATCGTGACGGTGGGTGGGGTAGAGCTCACCTCACGACTCATTGTGGGGCAATTTCCGGCGTACCAGCGCATTATTCCTGATAGCTTTGTGGCCGAACTCGATGTGGCAGTCGCAGAGCTGCAGCAAGCGCTGCGTCTTACCTCAATTTTTAGCCATGCTGGGGTAAGTAATGTGCTCTTTCAGATCGGTGAAGAAGGTTCACTCACCCTTCAGAGCCACGGCTCTACACGAGGCCGAAGCCAGCACGCAGTACACGTGGTACCACAACCGGGCCTTCAGGCACTTATCGTGGCGTTCAATACACGCTTTGTTCTGGATGCCTTGTCGGTTGCAAGTGATGGCTTCGTCCGGCTGAGGTTTGCTGGAGCAACGAAACCGCTGGTGGTTGCCACTGAAGATACGTCCCTCGTGCAGCTGGTGATGCCAATTCGGCTTGATACGTGATCTCAGAACTTGCGCTCCGCGGATTTCGCAGCCACAGGCAACTCGAGGTGGTGCTTGGGCAGAGAACAGCCTTGGTTGGGAGGAATGGATCTGGGAAAACCAATATCCTCGAGGCGCTCAACCACCTCTCAGTCTTAAAGAGCTGGCGAACCGAGCGAGATCTAGAACTGATTCACTGGGATGAGCAGGTGTTGAGGGTTGTAGCAGGAGACCGCGAGCTTGCAGTACAGCGCCAACCTTACCTGAAACGCATGCGTATCGACGGGGTTTCTAAGCGAACCGCCGACGTACTGGGGACGCTTCCAAGTGTACTCTTTCAGCCAGACCATGTGGCACTCGTATACGGCGGACCTGCGGAGCGCAGGGCGCTGCTCGACCGGCTGCTCTCACAAGCGGTGAGGGGGTACGCTAGCCACCTGAGTGCTCTTCAAAAAGTGGTGCGTCAACGTAACGCGCTCCTACGTCGTATCCAAGATGGAGAGGCAAGTGCGAGTGAGCTTGGTTACTGGGATAGTGAGTTTGCAAATCATGCCTGGGAGATACGCCAGGCACGAGAGGGGGCACTTGTGGTTCTGGTGCCAAAGGTGCAGGCGGCGCTGGGCGAACTTGTACCAGAACTTACGCTCCAGGTCAGGTACGAGGCAAGTCCCCGAGAAGCACTTAATGCATCGACCATCAACTTATACCTCCAGCAACACCATCGGCGAGACATCGCGGCAGGAGTGACCCTTTCTGGCCCACAGCGAGATGACATTGTCATGACGTGGCGTGGGTACCCAGTAGATCGAGTGCTATCGAGGGGGCAGGCACGCTCTCTGGTTCTTGCTTGGAAGCTTGCAGAAGTGAGCTACCTGGAGGAGTGGCTCGGAACACCTCCCATCCTGCTCCTGGATGACGTGCTGTCTGAGCTTGATGATGTTCGTAGTGCGGTGCTTCCTGAGCTTTTTGGAGAGCGACAGGTGGTGGTTACGAGTACGGACGTACCCCCTGGAGATTGGACGATTGTGCAAGTAGGGTAGGAAAACATGAAAACCGTCGTCATCAACTCAGGGTACTTTAA
Organism: Patescibacteria group bacterium; assembly: GCA_022842085.1. Classification (GTDB taxonomy): domain Bacteria; phylum Patescibacteriota; class UBA1384; order CAILIB01; family CAILIB01; genus JALHQF01. Next base: position 18,164 of record JALHQF010000004.1, read on the forward strand.
CCCCATTCACCCAGGTCACATTGACTGCATGGAGCTCTCACGAGCACTTGGAGATGAGTTAGTGGTGATTGTGAACAGTGATCACCAGGCGCAGCTCAAGCGAGGCATTCCTTCGTTTCAGGACGAGCAGTTTCGCATGCGAGTGGTGGGGGCACTACGTCCCGTAGACCGTGTAGTGCTTGCCTGTGACCAGGATGGCAGCTGTGTCGAGAGCATTCGGGTTCTAGTGGCAGAGCTTCGGCAGGACCCAGAAGTTGGTGAGATCATCTTTGCCAAGGGAGGCGACCGTATGTCCTCAGAGGTGCCGGAGGCGAAGGTGTGCGCTGAGCTGGGGGTGCGCATTGTCGACGGCCTTGGTGCCAAGACCCACAATAGCTCTGAGTACATTGTGAAAATCCCCACTCCAGAGGAGTAGGGACGGTTGGTTATGAGCGCAGCTCGCGGATAACCTGTACGAGGCTCTCCACGCGCGCGTGTGCACAGGCTGGCGTGTGCTCGCCGGTATTCCACGGGTAGGCTCCATACAGGAACACCTGGGTTTTCGGTGACTTTTCCGCGACATCCAGTGCGTAGCGAGGCATATCGTCCAGGAAGAAAGCGGCGTTCAGCCTACGGCAGTAGTCGCCCTTCGTTTCGGTTTCTTCGCCAACCCAGTGGTTTCCAATTACGTGGATGTCCTCCACAAGGTTGTGAATCCCATGCTCGGTGAGCCAGGATACCGTTTCTTGCGCTACATCTGATCGTCGAGCGGTAACCAGTACCGGTAGGTAGCCAAACTTGGGCAGGAGCTCCAAGAGGCGTCTTGATCTGCGGGGAAACGGCTGTTCGAACAACCGCCCCTCGATATTGAGGGCTCGGTATACTGCCTCCACAGCGTCGTAGTCGGGGTCGTCGCATCGCTTGGGGAAACCGGCGTTGGCGTAGCGCTGAACAAGGGTAACGAGTGCGTCGCCACCCATGCGGTGAGCGAGAGGAAGAAGGCATGCTTCGTGGGTAGGGACGAGTACATCGTCAAGGTCGAGAACGGCTCTTCTAAGGTCCATGAGAGTGAACTTACCAGGAGCTCTTCAGATTGCAATCTGGTAACGTAAACCCAATGTCGATCCAACTGCCGCTTGCGGATCCTAAAACACTTCGAGCACTCAGCTTTGCTGAGTGTGATGGGCTTGCTCAAGCGCTGCGTCAAGAGATTCTTACTGCCGTGGCAAAGAATGCGGGCCACCTTGGCAGCAACCTTGGTGCAGTGGAGCTTAGCATTGCACTTCACCGCGTATTCGACTCCCCAAGTGACCCGCTCATCTGGGATACTGGCCATCAAGCCTACACCCACAAGCTCCTTACAGGGAGAGGACTAGAGACCCTTCGCCAAAAGGGTGGAGTAACTGGCTACCCAAGCAGTGCCGAGAGTGAGCATGATTTTGTTGAGAGTAGTCACGCTGGTACGGCTATTGGGTACGTCTCGGGATTAACCCGCGCCGCTCTCCTAACGGGATCAGGTGCGAGGCCGGTGGCAGTGGTAGGAGACGGCTCGCTCACAGTGGGCGTTGCACTTGAGGCAATCCAGCATGTCGCGCACGAACAGCTTCCGGTTCGTATCGTGCTCAACGACAACGGGAGATCGTATGCGCCGAGTATTCTACCGCAGCTTGCCAGTATGGAGGCGTACTGCGCTTCGCTTGGGGTTTCCTACCTTGGTCCGGTGGATGGGCACAATCTCAAGGCCCTCGAAGCTGCTCTTAAAGAGCTACGTGATGTGGCAAGGCCAACGATCCTGCACGTACGAACTCAGAAAGGAAAGGGCTACCAGCAGGCTGAGCAGGAGCTTGATCGACACTTTCATGACGCGCCAGCCTTTGATGTGCAGCAGGGTCCGCCTGAGCCAGAGGTGAGCGGCTTTACCAAGGTCTTTTCGGATACACTCGTGCGACTTGGTGCAACGCATCCGGAGCTGGTAGCGATCTCAGCAGCCATGGTCGGGCCTACAGGCCTTGCGGCATTCCAGCGGGCCTACCCCGAGCGGTGTATAGACACTGGCATTGCCGAGCAGCAAGCGGTGGTGCATGCGGCCGGCTTAGCTATGGCCGGCATGCGACCGGTTGTTGCTATCTACAGCACATTTCTCAATCGTGCCTGGGACCAAGTGGTGTATGAAGTTGCGCTGCACAAGCTTCCAGTAGTTTTTGTGGTTGACCGTGCTGGTGTAACGGGGCCAGATGGAGCGAGTCACCACGGGATGTACGACATGGCGATTCTAAGTAAGGTTCCAGGTATGCGGGTTTTAGCACCTGCCTGTAGAACTGATTTGGTAGCAATGCTAGAGCACGTGCTTGCTAGCCCAGCGGGGCCAGTGGCTATCCGTTTTCCTAGGGGAGATGAGCTGCAAGACCTTGGCGCGGGAAGTGGTGTGCTGGCACGCAAGGTCCTTGAGGGGAAGCGAGGGGTGGTCGTATCGCTTGGGCGCATGAGCGGAGTTGTGTATCCGGTAGCAAAAGCCCTTGGCTACACCTTGTGGGATGCTCGCACACTTCCCCTTGATCCGAGAATGCTTGAA
>JALHQF010000004.1:20724-31602 GCA_022842085.1 Patescibacteria group bacterium
GGAATTGTAGCGGGTGGCATGGGCGAGGCGCTTGCGCGAGCGCTTCCAGGTGTTTCGGTAGAGACCCACGGCCTGCCAACTGCCTTCCTTGAGCACGGTAGCCCGGAGGAGATCCTTGCCTCGGTTGGGCTCGATGAGGCTGGTGTGCGAACCACGCTTCGGGCCTAGGTTTGCTATTGCGCTCCCTAGAGCCTCTGGTAGGGTTGCCGCATGGACTTTGTTAGAGGGATTGAAATGAGCTGGGGTGGAATTCCCCTTAGGCTAGATTGGCGCGGAACCTACGCAGCATGTCTTGAGCGAAACGAGGCTCCCTACGTACCGGTTTCTCCGTTCCCCGTAGTAGATGCAATTCGGCCGGATAATGGTTTTGATGGAGCCCCCTACTTTCTCGAAACTTACGAGGGAACTGGTTCTCCTAAGGGTATCTTTCAGCTCTCGCTGGAAGCCTCCGACCCACTGTGCAGCCTTGAAGTCGTATTTGGTGAAAGACCCCAGGATAAGGCGTTCTGGTTCTTGCGAGTGATTAACGGAATGTTTCAGAGCTCCAGTATCTCCGCACAGGGAGAGGGCAGTGCGCCTCCCTCACTCGACATGCTTGGTCGGGCACTCCGAGATGCGGTGACGGTCCATGCGTGCCGAGAGGAGTGGAATCGTTATGGGGTCTGGTTGTGCCTCATCATGTCTTGGAGGGCAACCGTGCTCCCAGATGTGAGTATTGTGTACCACGATCCTCGATTACAGAATCACCCGACTGCCGGAGAGTTTGAAGATTTCCTGCAAGGAATCCTGAGAAAGGTGTAACTCGCCTGCCCGTAAGGGCAGGCTCTTGCGTTACTTCTCGATAAGTCCATAGATTGCGTGTGGCTCGCCTGTACGAGCAGCCCAAGCCTGGTCACCGTAGCTGTAGTGCCAGAACTCTTCGGGGTAGTTGCTTAGCCCTGTGCTCTCAAGGATTGAGCAGAGGTGAATTCGTAGTTCACGAACCTCGGGCCTAACGAGTGCACAGCGCGTGGGAGACTGTGACCAATCATCGGGTGGGAGGTGGTCAAAATCGAGAAACTTCCCGGCTCGCATAGGGAGTACGTCGATAGCCGCGCCAGTACAGTGTGGCGGGGGGACCTTTGGGTCGAGAGGGGCGACGGTCTTATTCGTTTCTCGGTGTACAATGTTCAGCGGCCAGCCTGCGTGGAGCGCCTGTAGATGCGCACGGCGAATGGTGTAGATCTCCTCTTGGTACTTTGGGCTTCGGTACGCATGCCACACGTAGAGGGTGATAGCCTCCTTTGCGAGGCGCTCGGTGGCTTCAGCTAGGCGTAGGGCAACCTGAGCTCGCACGAGGGGAACTACTTCAGTATCCTTCCGAATCACCGCAAGTGGGGCGTAGTCGGTAATCCGCACGAGCGCATCGCCGCTCTCCTCAATGGGGACGCGGCGTAGGTACTTGAGGGATTCGACGGTCACGTCTCTAGGGTACGTAAGTACAGAAAAACCGCCACCTTTCGATGGCGGTTCTTAGGCCGAGGCTTACACTTCAACAATCACCGGCAGCACCATTGGCTCACGCTCGGTTTTGGCGAAGAGGAGCTTTTGGAGGTACTCACGGGTTTCGTCCTTGATTTGCTCAAGGGTGCGACCCTTGGCGAGGAGTTCGGTCATGAGACGCTTGGCGTCGTTACGAACCTCCTGCACAAAGCGCTCGTTCTCCCGAACGTGGATGAAGCCTCGCGAGATGATGTCTGGGTTGCCTACGAACTTCTCAGACCTACTGTCGTACCCGTAGACCACGACAAACATTCCTTCCTGACCAAGGATACGACGATCCTCCAGCACAACGCTGCCAACATCTCCTACACCCAGACCATCGACGATAACGTGCTCGGCATTGATCTGCTCGTCCTTGATGGTCACCTTACCGGTGTAATCCATTTCAACTACCGTGCCGTTGTCACCAAGGAGGATATTCTCAGGTAGAACGCCTGCCACCTCGGTTGCCAGCTTTCCGTGGGTAATGCGCTTACTGCGCTCACCATGGATTGGCAGGAAGTGGGTTGGGCGCATGAGGCCAAGCATGAGCTTGAGCTCTTCCTGGTAAGCGTGTCCAGAAGTGTGTACGTCGTGCGTGGCATTGTAGACCACGTTAGCACCTGCCTTGTAGAGCACATCCTTGAGGGCATCGATGGAACGCTCGTTTCCAGGAATTGGGGAGCTAGAGAGGATTACTGTGTCGCCGCGACGAATCTTGACGATACGGTGTTCGCCGGCCGCCATGCGGTTGAGGGCAGCCTTCTCTTCACCCTGAGAACCCGTGCAGAGCACAAGCACCTTCTCATCTGGGAAGCGGTTAAATTCGCGCTCCTGAATGAGGGTGTCCTTCGGGAAAGTGATAGCACGCAGGTTTACCGCAAGCTCCACGTTCTGCACCATCGATCGACCAAGGATGAGCACCTTACGGCCGGCGCTGTGGGCTGCGTTGATGGTTTGCTGGATGCGGTTGAGGTTGGAGGCAAACATGCCTACAACTACGCGACCAGTAGCATCGTTAATTACCTCGCGTAGCTCATTCTCCACTACCTTCTCAGAGATGGTGAAGCCCGGCTTATCGGCGTTGGTGGAGTCGGAGAAGAAGAGGTCTACCCCACGAGCCCCAATAAGGGCGAGTTCTTGGAGGCTAGCTGGCTTGTTGTCCGCTGGGGTGTGATCAAACTTCCAGTCGGTTGCGTAGACGAGGCGACCGTTTGGCGTTTCGATTTCAAGGCCAATCGCACCAGGGATGCTGTGTACCAGGTGGAATGGGCGAATGCGGAAGGCGCCAAGCTGAATGAGATCTTTCTGAGGATCAATCGAAACAAGCTTGGACTTGCCAAGAAGGGAGAACTCCTCGAGACGCTTGCTCACGAGGCCCATGGTAATTGGGGTTCCGTACAGCGTGGGGAAGCCACATGGCTCCATGAGGTAGGCTACGGCTCCGATGTGGTCGAGGTGGCCGTGGGTGATGATGCAGCCGCGCACCTTCTCCTTTTTATCGGCAAGGTACGAGACATTGGGGATCAGGTAGTCTACACCAAGCATGGAGCTATCTGGGAAGAGGAAGCCCATGTCGATGAGCACGATGTCATCACCGTACTCGAGGAGGGTCATGTTGTTTCCAATCTCCTGAAGACCACCAAGAGGGATTACCCGCAGGTTGGGGTTCTTAGGGTCGTGGGTGATGACGGTGCGCGTAGCGCCAGGCATTGCAGCGCGCTCGCCAGTCTGGCGGGCGGCTTGCTGAGGGACGTAGCCAGACAGCTGGTCTGCCTTGCTGGCAGTTGGTGGCATGGCGTACGGGTTGCTCCGCTGCTCGGCAACTACATTGCGGTCTCCGGAGCGGAAGGCCTGGGGTCGTCCGTTGGGGCGGTCTGTAACGCGGGGGCGGTTTAGCTTAGCGCGCTGCGGACTGCTGTTTTGGAACGAAGGTTGTGATTGTTCTGACATAAATTCGGTTGGTGTGCCTAGCGAAGCTGCTCAAGGAGGCGGGGAATAATCTGAAAGTCCTCTACAAGTTGACCACGCGTACTGCCGTTGTACAGGGCAACGGCGGGGTGAAAGAGGGGAAGGTAGACCTGGCCATCGCGTCGGAAAACGCGGCCGTGAGCCTCGGAAATCTTGAGGTTCGGAAGGAAAAAGTGCATTGCGTGGCGTCCTAGGGTGACGATCAGCTTTGGTTTGATGAGCCCTAGCTGCGGAACCAGGTAGGTTTGCGCACAGATGGCCTTCTCTTCAGGGAGCGGATCGCGGTTGCCCGGTGGGCGGCACTTCACAATGTTCGTGATGTACACGTCCGCGCGGTTGAGGTTGATCGACCCCAGGAGCTCGTCGAGGAACCGTCCAGATGCCCCACAGAAGGGGACACCCTGGGCGTCCTCGGTAGCTCCCGGACCTTCGCCGATGAACACTACCTCTGCACGTGGGTTTCCTTCACCTGGCACGGCATTCGTTCTACCTTCGCATAAACCGCAGTGCGTGCAGGTTTTGATACGCGAGGCGAGGTCCTCAAGCGAGGACGCTGATGAAGCCATTCAGGTTGAGGGATCCTTTGGACGTGTACCCAGATACTAGCGAAATGGGCGAAAAAGTCAATCGGAAAGCGCCCAGGAGAACCGGCCAAGGAGTTCTGTGATCAGACCCTCAAGCCTAGCGAAATTGTGCTTTCCGTCTCTTGATTTATTCTCGCACCACTTTCAACCGCTCTACCATAGGAAACCGCTCTCTCAGTGCTGCAAAGATAGCGCCCTCAACAACCCGAAAGCTCGCCAGGCTCTGCGCTGACACCTCAAGCTTTACCGTACCGTTACGGTAGGAGATAGCGCGGTAGAGGCCCGGGTGGAGCCGCTCTGCGAAGCGACAAACTTCTGTAGCGTTGAGCTGAGCAGTTATACCTCGACGGTTGAGGTTGTTTGGTATAAGGTCGCCAATTGCCCTCATCGCTCCCCCTGGAATTCGCTGGCAACGTCGACTGAAGTCGGAGGTGTCTCTTGGAAAATACCAGCCAGAATAGCGCGGGCTACCGGTACGGCCGATCGGAAGCTGTCTCCACCTGCCTCAATGAGCACAGTTACGGTGTAGCGAGGATCGTCGTAAGGAGCAAAGCCGGTAAACCAGGCATGGGTGAGCACTAGATCGCCACTACGAATTTGAGCGGTACCGGTTTTGCCAGCACTGGTTACGCTGAGGGTGTTGAGCGGCCGTGCTGAGCCAGCGGTAACCGTTTGACGCATCCCTTCCCGGACCACGCTCAGCCACTGATCGTCGATCACGTTCCGTGCAAGCGCCGTAGGGGGAATGGCAGTTTCAGTACCAGTTGCGACGTCGATGATTGCCTGGGCGAGGCGCGGTGCGTAGCGGGTACCTCCGTTGGCGATAGTGTTGGTGACGCTTGCTACCTGGAGAGGAGTGGTTTGCAGGTACCCCTGACCAATAGAGGCGTTGTACGTATCACCGGTAAACCAGCGTTCGCCGAGTACCGACTGCTTCCACTCAGGGTTGGGTACTACACCTGTGGCCTCAGTTGGAAGGTCGATGCCTGTCTGCGAGCCATAGCCAACCTTGCGGTAGCCGGCATCTAGCGCAGCGATGCCAAGGCCGCGAATGCCACCGGCCTCCCAACCGCCACCTACGGCGTAGAAGAAGATGTTATTTGACTCAGCAATGGCTTGCCGCGTGGTTGTGCGGCCGTGGAGCTTCCAGTCTGGGAAGCGTGTGCCTCCAAGCTCAATGAACGCCGGCGTAGTGACTGTTGTGTTCGGCGCAATGACTCCGGCTTCAAGACCGAGCGCTGCAAGGGCGGGCTTCACGGTTGATCCTGGGGGATACGTACCCAGGGTGGCTCGGTTGAAGAGCGGTTTGCCGGGGCTGTTAATGAGGCTGGCATACTGCTCGTTGGTGATGCCGGTAGCGAAGAGGTTTGGATCGTAGTCTGGGAGCGATACGAGTGCTCGAACAAGGCCAGTACTCGGCTCCATGACAATTGCCGTGGCACCAAAGGTTGGTAGTACACCAAAGCGCTCGGTGCGGGCAGCGAGCTCTTTTTGGAGTGCCTCAGCGACGAGTGTCTGAATGCGGCTGTCGATACCAAGCTTGAGAGTCTTTCCTGGCTCAGAGGTAAGCTGGGATGGGTCATCAAGTGAGCGCACAATACGTCCGGCGGCATCTACCTCGGCTCGCTGCCTGGCTGGCGTGCCAGTGAGGAGCTCGTCGTAGGATCGCTCGATGCCCTCTTGACCGGCACGCACCGTGCTGGCGTCTCTGGCCACGTCTACAACCCGTGGTCGTCCTACGTACCCCACGACATGGGCCAGTGAGGGCACGGCGGCGTACTGGCGAATTGGCACCTGGGTAAGCTCCACACCGGGTGTGTTGGCAAACCACTCACGAAACAGTAGGGCCTCATCGCGTGAGAGGTTGGCGCGGAGCACAATGGGGTCGGCGAACTGCAGGGCGGTGTCGAAAGCTTGCGTAAGCTCGGCTTCGGCAACGCCAGATTTCTCAAGCAGTAGGGCGTAGATGGGCTCACGGTCATCCTTGCGGCGCGGCAGGCTGAGAGGGTTAAGCGTGAGAGCAAGCTGACGGTCGTTACTTGCCAGTACGACGCCATTGGTATCAACGATCAGCCCGCGTGGAGCCGGTTGGGCGATGAGTCGGATACTGTTCTGGTCGGCGCGTCCCCGAAAGGAGGTTGCCTGGATGAGCTGGAGATTGAGACTTTGGTAGAACAGCAGGGCCCCTACCGAGCAAATACCAACCGTGATCCACGGAAACTGCGGGCGAGTTGGGTGGAGCTGGGGTGTATCGGGAGCAACAACAGGAGCCTCAGTATAGAGCGAGGTTTTATCGCGCTCTGACTGGGCGCTACCGAGGGGAGAGGTTTCCGGTCCGAAGGGTTGATTCACGGTGGGGGCTTCGTTCGTGCAGCGTGAGCATAGCAGCTCCGGCGACTGCGCCGCCTAGGGCAGCAACAAGCACGGAAAGGAGACTGCCACTCGTTGCTAGGGATGCAGCAAGCCCTATGGCGGCTGACCAGCTCAGTGCTCGCATCCAACGAGGAATGCCGTGCCAGCCGTCGGCCATGAGCGTGCTGCCCACTCCTGCAAGTAGGAGCCAGAAGAGAGCAGCAGGCAGTTCTGCGGTGAGTATGAGGAAGCTCAAGACCGTAAGAATAGCGAGCTCAGATCCGCCCCCCTGTTTCCAGAAGATTCCGGCCACACTGCTGGCGGCTGCGAATCCAATAAGAAATGCTCCGGCTAAACCACCAACACCAAGCCCTGCCGCAAGTGCCAGGGCGCTCACCAGGAACGGGGTAAGAGCGTTCATTGGGACGCAAGAACTACTACACGTACGGGGTCAGTTACCGGCTGTGGTAACCGAACCACAAATGTCTGAGTAGGAGCTGATGGATCGGTTTTACGTTCGGCTACGGTGCCAACCAGGATGCCGCGTGGTACACCACCACCAAGACCACTGGTCACCACCGTCTCACCAGTTCCCAGCTGGACGCTGCTTGGAACCTCAGTGAGGAGCACCTGGTTTCCATCTGCAGTAAGGAGGGCACGTGTTTCTCCTACAGCTACCTGTAGCCGGCTACTGCGGGCGGTAATCAGCCGAACCTGGCTGGTAGCTGGGAGCGTGCGCTCTACGCGACCAATGACTGCCCCACCTGCCAGGACCACGTCACCTTCGCCAATGCCTGCGTCACTGCCAGCTCCAATGGTAAGCGTTGCCTCGAGAGGATTGCTGCCACGGGCAAGTACCTGCGTACTCACGCTTGGTAGAACGCCGGTAACCGTTTGCACGCCCGTGAGGGCTTGGAGATTCTTAAGCTCTTGTTCGAGCTCATCCTGCTCTGCGAGGAGTGTTCGCAGTTGTACGACTTCCTGTTGAAGGAGCGCGCGCTCTTCGCGGATGGTTGGAAGATCGCTTAGGGCTCGAAGTGGCCCTCCAACGGCTTCGCCGCCTCGCACGAAAGCTCCACCAATGGGAGACCAGATGGTGCCAACGATGCGCAGGATGAGCGCCTGAGTTACGGGAACGGTGAGCAGAACAGCGGCAATGAGCGTGATGCTCACCCAGCGGCGCATCATGAGCGATAGGCAGTAGGGAGGAGTACACCCTGCAGGACATCGAGGTTCTCGAGCACGGCACCGGTTCCCCGAGCCACGCAGGTGAGGGGATCATTGGCGATGTGCACGGGAACGTTGGTTACATCCGCAAGGCGCCGATCAAGGCCGCGGAGAAGGCCGCCACCTCCTGCCAAGGTAATACCGCGCGTCATGAGGTCGGCCAGGAGCTCGGGCGGAGTTTCCTCTATGGTGAGTTTTACTGCATCGATAATTACCCGCACGGAGCGATCGATGGCCTTGCGGATAGCCTCGCTGTCTACGATTACCTCGCGTGGGAGCCCAGATACAAGGTCGCGGCCACGCATTGGGTGCGAGAGCTTCTCGGTGAGTGGCCAGGCACTGCCGACAGCAATCTTTACCTCTTCGGCGGTGCGTTCTCCAAGGAGGAGATTGTGCTCATCGCGGGCAAAACGAACGATATCTTCGTTGAGCTCATCTCCGGCGGTACGCACAGAGCGCGAGGTAACAATGCCTCCTAATGAGAGTACTGCCACTTCGGTGGTACCGCCGCCGATATCAACAATCAGGGAGCCGGTGGCCTCTTGCACAGGGAGCTGGGCGCCAATTGCTGCGGCCATGGGTTCTTCGATGAGGTATACCTCACGCGCACCGGCATTGAGAGCAGCCTCTTCTACGGCGCGCCGCTCCACCTCAGTTACCCCGTATGGGATACCCACAACCACGCGTGGCCGAGGGATGAGGGCGATTCGCTGCTTGTGCACCTGCTCTAAAAAGTACCGCAGCATCGCTTCGGTTACCTCAAAGTCGGAGATCACGCCATCTACTAGAGGGCGCACCGCCACGATGTGACCAGGGGTGCGACCAACCATTTCTTTTGCCTCCTTACCTACGGCCAAAACTTGCCGGGTGGTGGCGTTGAGGGCCACAACACTTGGCTCGTTAAGTACCACACCGTGGTTGCGCACGTATACCAAGCTATATGCGGTGCCGAGGTCTATTCCTACATCAGCGGTGAGCCGCTGCAAGAGAGACCGAAAGAGGCGGAAGCGTCGACGCATCAGGTGGAGGGTAGCAGAGCTAGGGGCGAGGTGCTATCAGCGCTGCTTGGCCGAATGCTCGGCCAACGTGCGAGACATGAGGAGCTTTCCATCGCGGTGGAGGAAGTAGAAGTAGTCGTGCTCCTCGGGATTCTGGGCCGCGCGAATGCTCGTAATTGAGGGGTTGCTAATCGCGGTGGGAGGCAGCCCGGCGGTGCGGTAGGTATTGTATGGACTGTCGACACCTTGGTAGTCGGCACGCAGGATAGGCCTCCAGAAATCAAACGCTGGCGAGCGCGTGGCTTCCCAGGCAAGCGTATCTTTACCGTACTGTACGGTTGGGTCGGCATCTAGCTTCATGCCAATCCTCAAGCGGTTTGCATACACACCTGCAATGGCTGGTGCTTCACTCGCATTCGTGGCCTCACGCTCGATGATCGAAGCGAGGATAATTTGCTCCCTCGTAGGGATGTTCCCCTCCATCTCGCGGGTAAACTGGGCTGTAAGTCGTGAAACTACATCGGTAGCAGGCGTGCCTGGAAAAAACCGGTAGGTTTCAGGGTAGAGTCTACCCTCTGCTTCGGCGCTTGCGGTGAGAAACTCCTCGTACCCGCAGATACCAGCAGCCGCGAGCCTAGCCGCGTACTCTTCGCGCCGTAAGCCCTCCTGAAAGGTTACCGATACGTCTTGTCGCCTCTCGGAGAGCGCGGCTTGGCGGCGAGCCTCGCGGTCTTCGAGTACCTGGTTTCGCCAGATGGCTCCAGTAATGGCTAGGACGACTAGAACAAGTCCAAAGCTAGCGAGTGCTTTCCAGGTAGTCCTGGAGGATGGCGGCGGCGGCGGCGCTGTCTCGGTCTGCATGGGGGAATTCGATTCGTCCATCTAGGGTGCTGTGGTTCTCTGGCCATCGTACCAGCTCTATCTCAGGTGGTAAGGCCGCCACGAGTGCTGCTACGAGTGGCGCAAAGGTGTGTTCACGTGCCGTTTCGCTGCCATCAGTTGCGCGTGGGCTGCCTACCACCACCTGACTTGCGCCACGCTCATCTGCGAGGTTGGCAATTTGCTTGGCAACCCTCTGGTGGGCGGGGGGCGCCCAATCGAGGGTCGTAAGAGGGATCACGACACCTGCTTCGGCAATCGCAATGCCGATACGACGCAGCCCAAGATCAACGCCAATAATCACTTAGACTCGAGTACGGCCGTGGTGCGTGAGGCGAGCCAGGGTAGGCGCTGGATCGGCCACCAGCTTGGACTTACTACCACTTCAACCTCGGCACCCGGAACTAGGCTGGCAACATCACTACGGAAGCTCTCTACGGAAGCGTTGCGGTGCTTGAGCACGGAAGCCTCGAGGTCGATTTTCGGGAAGCTCGTGCCCTTGGCGGTAGCAGCAAGTGTAACGGTTGTACGTTCTTGGTTGAGTATAGCGCTTATGGCGGTAACGCTGGCTACTTCAAACGACTTATCTGCACCAAGGAGCGTTGGTAGCTGCTTATCCACAGCTGCCTGAATATCGGCCGATACGAGGTAGTTGCGACTACGAGTAACCGTTCCAGAGATGGTGCTCGTGGTAACCTCGGCGCCGGCATTCACGGGAGGATTGCCAATTTGGGCATCAACCAGATCTTCCCCAGCGACCTGGATACTCTGACCGGAGAGCGATGCATCAAGTTCAGCGAGGGTTTTCTGAGCGAGGGTGTCGCGCAGGGTAGCCTTTGCCCTTTCGATATCTTGCGAGGTAAGCACCTGAATGTCGCGGGAGGTGCCGCCTGATGCGCTTACCTGCGTGCTCATTACGACGTTGCCGATGGTAACTGTGCTGCCGTTAGCGTTTGAAACGTTTCCTTCAGGGCCTACCGGTTCTGCTGTGGCGGGACCACTTTTCACACCCGGAACAATTGGCTGACCAAACCCTGCTTGGGTGTAGCCAGGAACTGTTACGGCCTCATCGGTGATGAAAATGATGTTTGATGCCCGCACGCGGGTGCCAGCGGGCACAGTAACTGAAGAGGTTGAACTGCCGTTAGAGAACGTGATGGTTCCTTTTGCCTGTGTGCCCTCTTTGCGCACGCCGGTTGCTGAAAATTCAAGGGTATCGGTAGCGGCCTTCTGGATAGTTTGAGCAGGGATTGAAGTACCCTCTTCGTTGGCTGCAGCTTGGCCAACGGTTGCGGTGATGGCCAGAGTTTGTTCCCACTCGCTTCCGCGACGGCGCGGGCGGCAGT
>JALHQF010000005.1:0-13385 GCA_022842085.1 Patescibacteria group bacterium
TAGTGGTACCCATCAAGGTAGGAGGTACAGGAGCTTGCGTTGCGGTTTGCTGGCGCTTTATCCTTTGGCACCTCTCCTGTTTCAAGGGTGCCACGATCGAAGAAGCTTAGGGGAAGCTGGTGGGCGCAACCACTTGAAGGTGGGTACTGTCGGCTCACGGTTGCGCCGCGCTCCAGTGAGCTTGCGATGGTGTTCACGTCGCTAATGCGCTCAGCGTCTCGTCCGGCCCGGCGAGCATTCATAAATCCGCTCGTCGCGAGCAGCGCAAGGATGGTTAAGATAATAACCGTGGTAAGCAGCTCAGGGATAGTGAAGCCGCGGCGAGTCACTTTCGGATCATGAATACCCGCCTGTCTGGCTGGGTGATCACCAGGGGTACTGATGGTCCTCCATTGAGGCCAGGAAGCCTGGGACCAAAATTGAGTGAGCCCGTCGCGCTGCCTTCGGCAGTATCTGTCTGCTCAAGGCGAGCGTAGATGGCGTACCCACCTTCGAGATGGCGGTAGATGTAGGTCTGTGCCTGGTTGTTTTTCAGCACGTCAGCTGCTGCGAATGCTGCACCAGTTGGTAGGGGGTTCTGGGTGCCGTTCTGATCCAGGTACCTCCGCTCAAAGGGGATTGGGTTGAGGAACTCAGCCATTCCAGGGATCCAGTTTGGGAACGCAGCAAACTGTGCACTCGTGTGAGGGTTTGATGCACTCAGTACCCCTGGCCGACTAGAGTGACTGCAGGCGGAAAAGGGTGCAGCAGTTGCGTCGCGTGTCGTAGGGAACGAGTAGTACGCGATGTTGCTGTAGGTGCTAGATGAGTCGATGGAGAAGCATCCTTCCCAACCGGCATTGGTAGCCCCTGCGGCTGGGGCAGAAATGCCTGGGAAGCGCTGGTAAACTCGGTAGTGGCTCTCAACGGCGCTAGCAATAGCCGCTACATCAGCTTTTCGCCGGTTGTCGCGGCTCGCTCGCTGCGCCGACGTATAGGAAGAACTGGCTACAGCAACCAGTAGGCCGATAATAACAATCGAAACGAGAAGCTCGATGAGGGTGAAACCACGAGATCGCATACGCGTAGTGTACAACGCGGCTTGCGTGAAAGGGAAACTCTACTTACGCTTACCCTTGGTGCAGGAAAGGGTTTTCCAGCTCTGCACCACGAGAGCATCCATTAACAATGGTTAGAAGAGAAAGGGGACACGCTCGCGGTTTCTGGAAACGGAAAACGAGAGCATGAAACCAGAAGAGAGAAACGAGGATAGGCTAAGCCCTGTTGAAGCCGCACTTGCAGTTATCATTGCTACAGAAGCTTCCACTTTCCTGACGAAAGAAGGAGCCCAAGAGATAGATGAAAGCATGCGCGATCCAGTGTTTGCCTCACAGTTCATTTCGGCACTTGAAGAGGCCGGCTATGAACAGATTGCCTACGGCTACAAGCTAATGCAGTAGGCCACCTCACTCCCGGCGCAAGCCCTCGGCAAGCACGCTCCTCAGCTCTCAGTGTGCGGATCCGAGCAAGGCCTCATTGAGTCTGCGCAAGTATGTGTAGAAACCCTGTTCGAACAGCATTCTCGAACGGATCAAGTTTTCTTGTGTGTTCTCCAGTTGACGTGTCCTGGACACATGTTGCCCTAGGCAACCTCGGTACTTGGCTTACCTCGATAGGTGCAGTGAAACCATAACCAGCGTGGGGCCGTAGAGGCGGGCCCACTTTTTCTGTGCCTGCAGCAAGCGTTGCTCCTGATTAAACGAAACTATCTCCTCCCTTTTTGGGGAGGAGATAGTTTGGTGGGTCGTAAGGGACTCGAACCCCTGACACCCTCGGTGTAAACGAGGTGCTCTACCAACTGAGCTAACGACCCGCACGTACTCTTATAGCAGATTCTGGTGCCGGAGGTCAGAATCGAACTGACGACACGTGGTTCTTCAGACCACTGCTCTACCACTGAGCTACTCCGGCTGGTACCGGGAAGAGGACTCGAACCTCCATGGTGTTGCCACCACTTGAACCTGAATCAAGCGCGTCTACCATTCCGCCATCCCGGCGTCTCACTTCAAGTTGTTAGACCGACTGCAGAAGCTGGAGGATGGTCAGACCGGCGAATACGGCACCAAGAACGTAGGTCAGAACGTGGAGAAACTTTTCTGCGCCACGGCGGGTAACGTACACGTCGGTCGTTCCTCCAAAAGCGTCACCAAGTCCACTTCCCTTTTGCTGTAGAAGAATGGCCACAACAAGCAAGATGCTTATAACGAGCTGGACAATCTGGAGAGGTTGCATGGAGTTGGAGGCGTGAGCGGGAATCGAACCCGCGAATAGAGGTTTTGCAGACCCCTGCCTTACCACTTGGCTATCACGCCGGCGGCTCGGCTGCTTGAAGTGCGACCAGTTCCTGGAGCGGGTAACGGGAATCGAACCCGTTTCTCCACCATGGCAAGGTGATGTAATACCAGTATACGATACCCGCTTACAGGAACCGGCGCAGGCGTACGGTAGCGAAGCTAGGGCGAGTTGTCTAGGTGGATGCTTACCGCTAGCATGGCCGCATGGCTCAGGTAGACCTCAAAACAGCAGATGCAGCTATTCCGGGGGACGTGCGTCGATCACTCGTCGTTGCCGGTGTGTGCATAGCGCTGGTTGTGGTTATCTGGCAGTTCCCTGCTGAGTGGACATTGCGGCTTGGGGAGCAACTTTCTACCTGGATGCGCCTCGGCTAGTTCGGGGCAGTTCTTGACATTTTAGCTAATTTCAGCGATACTAGTGCTATCGGGAAATCAAAAACAAAGTCCCCGAAAATAAAAACCCTAACAAATTTGTTCTATGGAAACCCAGACTCCTGCTGCTACCCCTTCAGCTGAGCAGCACCCAATGCAGAAGAGCATCCGTCTCGTGTCTACGAAGGACGTAAACTACGATAACCTTTCGTACTTCGAGGCCGCAGCGATGACCATGGCTCTTGTGCTTGCAGTAACCATTGGTGTTCTGCAGGGTAGCGTAGTCGCCTAAGCGTACGCTTTTGAGAGAACAGCCGCCCGTGAGGGCGGTTTTCTCGTTGCGCTGCGGAGCAACTCGTGTAAGCCTGGTAGAGATGAATGTCCTTCATCTCGAGAGCTGCAGCTAGGCGTGAGACGCTATCAGGGCTGAGAACAGTATCGACAGCTACAGAAACGTAGGCCAGGATGGCTGAACAACTCACGGCCCCTCTCGGGGCCTTTTCGTTAGACGTTAAATCGGAAGTGGAGTACGTCACCATCCTTGACGATGTACTCTTTACCTTCGCTGCGAAGCTTGCCAGCGGCCTTGGCGCCCTCTTCGCCGTTGCCAGCTACGTAGTCTGCGTAGGCAATGGTTTCGGCACGGATGAAGCCCTTTGTGAAGTCGGTATGAATTACACCAGCCGCCTCAGGTGCGGTAGTGCCAATGGGAATGGTCCAGGCGCGCACCTCCTGCTTGCCGGCAGTGAAGTAGGTTTGTAAGCCAAGCAGTTGGTAGCTGGCTTGAATGAGTCGCTCGAGACCGGAGTGTTCGAGCCCATACTCAGCGAGGAACACCTGCTGCTCTTCAGGGTCAAGTAGGCGCAGCTCAGCTTCAAGCTTGGCACTAATGACTACTACGTGGGCTGCGTCTGCCACAGGCAGTCCAAAGCGGGCCACGGCTTGCTCGGGGGAGAGGGTTGCGTCTGCTTCTGCAACGTTGGCAATTACGAGGAAGGGTTTTGCCGTGAGTAGTTGCAGTTCACGGAGAACTGCTGCGGCCGCAGGGTTCTTCGCGGGTACTGCGTAGGCGGGTGATCCGGCGTCTAGAGCCGCAATCAGGGCCTCTGCATAGGCAAGCATTTCCCCTGCTTCACCCCCCTGTTTAGCGGCTCTTCGGTACCGTTCGAGTGCCTTGGTAACGGTAGCAAGGTCAGCAAGGGCAAGTTCAAGCTGAACAGTGGCAAGATCAGCGGATGGGTTTACCGCACCATTCACGTGGATGATGTCGGGATTTTCAAAACACCGAACCACAAAAGCAATAGCGGCGGTCTCGCGAATGTGTGCCAAAAACTGGTTACCAAGACCCTCGCCTTTGGATGCGCCCGAGATGATCCCAGCAATATCAACGAACTCCACAACCGCGGGCACAACCCGATCAGGGTTCACGATCCCCACAAGTCCTTCAATGCGCTTGTCCGGTACCGGTACGAGCCCTGTGTTGGGTTCGATCGTGCAGAACGGATAGTTGCTCGCCTCGGCCTGGTTGCCAGAAACGAGGGCGTTGAAGAGGGTTGACTTGCCGACGTTTGGGAGGCCGACAATTCCGATAGAGAGGTTGGGCATGCGGCGACACGGTACCAGAAGCGTGGTAGCCTTACGAGGTATATGGCAAAAAAGCGTCGTTCTTCTTCCAAAAAGCGCACACCTGCGTCCTCAAATACCAACGCAGTTGTTGAGCAGCTCACCCATCTTTTGGTGGCCATTGTTTTCGTGTTTCTCATTCTCAGCACCTTTAACGCTGCCGGAGTGCTGGGCAGTCAGCTCCATGGACTCCTGCGAGTACTGGTGGGTGGGGCAACGATGTTCCTAGCTGCACCGCTACTCTGGGGTGCAGGGAGGTACTTCTTCCCTAAGCGAGTGGGCTTCCGACTGCCAAGTGCAGTAGGGGGTGTGTTGGCATTTCTCGGCTTCGTAGGCATTCTACACGTCACCTCAAACGCCACGGGGGGAGTTATTGGCGCTGCTATTGCAGATGCAGTAACGGGAGGTCTCGGTCAGATCGTGGGCGTACTCCTCCTGGCTGTACTGCTTATTGGGGGAGTGATGCTCACCTTCGATCGGGCGGTACTGACCTTCATTCGCGCCACAACAGAGGGTGAGCAGGTAGATGATGAGGCCGACTACGCAATCCCGGAAGCTGCCAAGGTTCCGGTGAAAGAGCTGCAAGCAGGAACGCTCCGACGCATCCAAGAAAAGCTCAAGCCTACCCAGCTTAAGGTGGATGAGCCAAGGGGGGTGCGTCCGGTGGTTGCTCGGCAAACCGATGCGAACTGGGCATATCCACCACTGACCCTACTGGAGAGCCTCGAAATGCGTCCCCAGGCTGGCAACATCCAGAAGCGCATGGAGCTTATCCAAAAAACTCTGGCCGACTTTGGTATCGACGTCACGATGACCGACGTCTGTATTGGCCCAACGGTTACCCAGTACCAGCTGAAGCCTGCGGATGGGGTAAAGCTCAACCAAATTACCGCACGTACCGACGATCTTGCGCTTGCGCTGGCTGCCGAGTCACTGCGGGTAGAGGCGCCAATTCCTGGCAAGGGCCTGGTTGGTGTAGAGCTGCCTAATGAGAAGAAGGCGATCGTGGGTCTTAAGGACGTACTCAAGAGCCAGGCGTTCCAGCGCGTAGGTAGCAAGCTTGGCGTGGTGCTTGGTCTGGATGCTGCAGGCCAGCCAGCCGTGGCTGACCTCACCCGAGCGCCCCACCTACTCATTGCGGGATCAACGGGTTCAGGTAAATCAGTGATGATCAATACGGTCATCCTGTCACTCCTCATGAGTAACTCCCCTGATGAGCTCCGCCTCATTTTGGTGGATCCCAAGCGAGTAGAGCTGGCCGGATACAATGGCCTGCCGCACCTGATTACGCCGGTAATTACTGAACCCCGGGATACGGTAATCGCGCTAAAGCGCTGCGTCGAAGAAATGGAGCGGCGCTACAAGCTTCTGCAAACTACGGGAGCGCGCAACATTGAGCAGTACAACAGCAAGCCTGATCTCAGTGAAGGTAAGCTCCCATACATCGTTGTGATCATTGATGAGCTGGCTGATCTCATGATGGCTTCAGCACGCGAAGTAGAGGCGAAGATTGTACGGCTGGCTCAGATGGCTCGTGCCGTGGGAATCCACCTGATTGTCGCCACGCAGCGACCGTCCGTTGACGTTATCACGGGCCTAATCAAGGCAAACATACCGGCTCGCATTGCGTTTGCAGTAACGAGCCAAATCGATTCGCGCACTATTATCGACTCACCTGGAGCAGAGAAGCTCCTAGGCTACGGAGACATGCTCTTCATGAGTACGGAGTCTCCAAAGCCGCGACGTGTACAAGGCGCCTTTAGCTCTGACAAGGAGATTCAGAACGTTATTGCACACATTCGTATGCAGGAGCCTGGTAACCGCTACGACCCATCGTTCCTGGAAGATTCTGCGGGTTCGCGGTTTGGAGCTGAGGGTGGATCCCTCGATCCTGAGGAAGAGATGCTCTTGCAAGAAGCACATGCCCTGTTTGTGAAGCACAATAAGGCGAGTACCAGCATGCTACAAACCTACCTTCGTGTTGGCTACAACAAGGCCAAGCGCATTGTAGCTGCACTTGAAGAGCGTGGGCTCATCGGCCCAGAGCGCGGGGGGAAGCAGCGCGAGGTCTATCGCCAGGATTCAGCTGATGCGGCAGTACCGGTTGCCGAACTCGATGACATTGGAGATAGCGACCGATTCGCGTAAGGTGAGCACATGGCAGCCGCAGGCTTTCGGTTTAGGCGAGTGAGTGCAGACGTCGCGCTCGGCGATCGGCTCAAGCGTGCGCGTGTTCGTAAGAAGCTTTCAGTTGCGCAGGTTGAAGCCGAAACTCGAATCCGAGGAAAGTTTCTCCTCGCACTTGAATCAGATTCCTGGGATCAGATCCCCTCGGAGGTGTACGGTAGGGGTTACCTGGAGCGGTACGTTACCTTTCTGGGAATGAATACCAGTGAGGTAATGGCTGAGTACGAACGTGCTCGCCACCGCTACGCACGAACTTGCAAGGAGCAAGAGGTGGCTTTTGCGCCAACTGGAAACGTGCGACTTCCCAAGCTGGTGGTTACCGCTCGAAGTATCGGTGTAGGGAGTATGCTGCTCATTACTGGTCTCGGCATCAGCTTTGTTGGAAGGCAGTTGGCAGCCTACGCAGCTGCACCTCCCCTCCAGCTCACCGGCTCACTCCAAGGTACCTACAGTGAGGTAAATGCGCCTGCTGGCGACTTTGTGGTAAGCGGAACCGTGCCAACAGGAGCAACGGTGAGGGTAAACGGTGAGCCTGCCCAGGTAGTTGAAACGCAGTTTAGCCGCAGCATTGTAGTGCAACCAGGGGTGAATGCAGTGGTGGTAGAAGCCACGAGCCCGGGTGGAAAAACTACCACAGAGATTCGTAGTGTGGTTGTGGTGCCGCCAACAGGCGAAACTGACAACAACACGCTAGACTAGTATTGTCGCGCTGGTAGAGCACTCGTACGGTGCTCACGCGGCAGGGGCCGCACGTAACGCAACTACTCATGTCCACTCCATCAGAATCCACGGGTCGTCAGGCTGCGCTCGATGCGGCCATCGCAAGTATTGAGAAGCAGTTTGGCCGCGGTGCCATCATGACCATGAGTGGTGAGAACCCACTTGGTACCGTATCGGTTATGCCAACCGGTATTCTGGCGGTAGACGCAGCGCTGGGTGGTGGCATTCCAAAGGGCCGCATTGTCGAGATCTACGGACCCGAGTCTTCGGGGAAAACTACCCTCAGTACTCACATTATTGGGCAGGTGCAAAAGCAGGGTGGGCTTGCTGCATTCATTGACGCCGAACACGCGTTTGATCCCGAGTACGCTAAGGTGCTTGGTGTTGACCTTGAAACCCTCCTTGTTTCACAGCCAGACACCGGTGAACAGGCTCTAGAGATCTGCGAGACCCTCGTTCGCTCGAACGCCGTAGATATCATCGTCATCGACTCCGTAGCTGCTCTCGTGCCGCGTGCTGAGATTGAGGGTGAAATGGGAGACGCTATGGTAGGTGTGCAGGCTCGGCTCATGTCGCAGGCGCTGCGCAAGCTCACGGCAGTGATTTCCAAGAGTAAGACTACGGTTATCTTCATCAACCAGATCCGCATGAAGATCGGGGTGATGTTTGGTAACCCAGAAACCACCACCGGTGGAAACGCACTCAAGTTCTATAGCTCTATTCGTATTGAAGTGCGTCGTAAAGAAATCATTAAGGAGGGGGAAGAGGCAATTGGGATCGTTACAGGGGTAAAGGTGGTCAAGAACAAGGTTGCACCACCGTTCCGCACTGCGATGTTTGACCTCCTCTACGGCGAGGGCATCTCGCGCGAAGCGTCTCTGGTGGACATTGCTTCCCAGCATGACATCATCCGTAAGTCTGGCTCTTGGTATAGCTACGGAGATGATAAGCTTGGTCAAGGCAAAGATGGTGCCCGCCTCTACCTCAAGCAGAACCCAGAGCTCATGGCCAAGATTGAGCGCGAGGTAAAAATGAAGCTCGGCCTCATTAAGGACGATGCACCGACTGTGATGGCTACCCCGGCCGGCGAGACTGAAGAAGGCAGTGAGGAAGTACCTGTAAAGCGTGCGAAAGCTGGCACCGCCAAGTAATCCGCTCGCCTACGCACTGCGTCTCTTAGGACGCAGAGCCCACAGTGTTGAAGAGCTTCGACAGAAGCTCCTGGCCCGTAGCGTGGCGCCTGATGAAGTTGAGGTAGTCATGCGTAAGCTTCAGGAAACCCGCCTCACCGATGATCAGGCGTTTGCGCAGAGCTGGGTGCGCTCCAGAGATCGGAGTCGCCCACGGGCAGGGTACCTACTCAAGCAGGAGTTGGCGCGCAAGGGGGTAGATGCTGCTCACATCAGTGAAGCGCTCGAGAGTCGTGAGCTGACGGACGTGGCAGCAGCTAAGCAGCTCGTGACCAAGCAACTCAGCAGGCTCCAGGGGCTTGATCGTGAGGTACAGCGCCGGCGAATTGCCGGCTACCTGCAACGAAGGGGCTTTTCCTACGATATAGTGGCTGAGGTACTTCCGTAGCCAGGAGGGCGTTTGGAGCGTACCTTGGTAGCATGCAGCTGGTGCGTTTTGCGACGGAGACACACTCCGATGATCCTACTTGGTCGACCGAAGGGCGCCTGCTTGGAGCAATCAGCCGCATGGGTGTTCCCGTTTTACCTACCGCGGTGTTGAGTCGATCCCTCATGGCACAGCTCATGCTGCACAGGCCTACGCAGCGCGCCATTCTCAAGGTGTGTAAGCGCGTAGTCGGGGGTTCACCTGCAGAGGTTGCACATGCAGCAACTGAGACCCGTAAGCTCCTACGCAACCTCGCCCTGCCTGTGCCCGTTGCGAGCGAGCTAGCGCGGCTAGCTGGTGCACTACGCGATCTCACGCTCCTAAGTGGCCCCGTGCCAGTACGAGTACGTGGTGCACTTGGCGAAGTAGTCGGTGACGTACGTGATGAAACCTCACTGGCGAAGCTCCTGGGTTCCTACCTCTGCTTGGGTTTTCGTGGGCATGACTTTGCAACCCGCATAGCAACAGGGGGATCCATCCTGCCGCCGCTCGAGAGCGTCTTGGTACAGTATGCCCCCACGACCGACAAGCTTGAACTCACCGCATTTGCCTTCGATCCCGAGCGGATTGAGGGGAATACGGTAACCGTTCTTGCCCACCAAGGTCGCGAGCAACTCCACGCACGGTTTGACGGTAAGACCGGGCAGCTTCTTTCACAGGAAGGGAGCAAAAATATCGACCCTCGATGGGTAGGGATCGTTGCAAAGTGGGCCTGGCGGGCTCGCGGGGCCACACTAGAGCCACTTGAAATCGACTTTCAACAGATTGGCGGCCAACTCATGGCGACACGTGCAGAAGAGTTTAGCGTTAATACCTCGACAGACGATGTATATGTCGGTTTCCACGGAAATCCGGCATTCCCTGGTCGTGCGAGCGGGTATGCGCGGCTCATTGAGCATGCGACGGACTGGCAGCTCGTGGAGGATGGTGACGTGCTCTTCCTTACCCATGTAGACGCAGCTCATCTACCAAAGATTGCTGGCTGCAAGGCGGTGGTAGTTGAGTCTGGTTCGCTCGGGAGTCTTGACGCAAGGGTGCTTGAACGCCTTGGTGTGCCTGCGGTGGTTGGTGTTCATGGTGCCCTGAGCGCGTTTACGGGTGGTCAGCTGGTAACGGTAGAAGGCACCCAGGGGCTCGTAGTGCCCGGAGCGTACCATGAGGCGCAGAAATCTCCCTCGGCGCGGCCAACAGGCGTAGCTACCTTCCTGACCGGAACCGACCCGCTGTCTACCGCGCGGGCACTGCAGGAGAACGTTGGGGGAGTACTGCTGCGAGGAGAGGGTCTGGCAAGCCTGCTGGGCATGCACCCTGATGACCTGCATAGGCAGGGGCGCCGAGCCGAGTATGCAGAGCTGCTCACTGAGCTCCTCTGTGACGTGCTGGCGGAAGCAGGGAATCGTCCGGTGCTGTACCAGCTGCATGATGTGCGTGACGATGTGTTGGTGGGGCTCACCAGGCGTCGTCACAAACCGGAGCCGAACCCGCTCATGGGGCAGCGAGGTGCATCCTGGCTCCTAGCATCACCTGAGTGGGTAGCGCTCGAGCTCGAAGCTATCCAGGCGGTGCCACACGATCTTGCTCGCAACCTACATGTAGTGGTACCTGGAGTGCGCCGTGTGCAGGAGCTCCAAGCGCTGCTTCCAGCCATTCGTCGGGTGCTTACCGAGCAATTCGGTTCGGCCCGCATCTGGGCTCGTGTTGAGACGCCAGCCATGGCGGCGCGCACACTCGGGAAGTTTGGGCTCACGGGAGTGGTGGTTGATGCGACACAGCTGAGCAGTCTTACCGTTGGTACTGATCACACCAACTATGAAGTGGGCCACTTGAGGCGGATGGACGATCCGGCGGTTACCGAGCTTATTACCCGTTGTGTTCGCTCGGCACGCCACCACCACCTGCGCACCTTGGTGGTTGCGGAGGGGGAAGCCCTCACGCCAGGTACCGTTGCGGCAGCGGTACGTGCTGGAGTCTATGCGATAGGCTGCCACCCAACCGAGCAGGACGTTGTAGAGCGCGAGGTACGGGCGGAAGTAGCGCAGATGGTGGTTGAGCACCTCACGACGCGCTAGAGGTTGCCTGAAGGGGGCCGGCGTGGTAGTTTTCTCGAGCAGTCCCCTGTAGCTCAGTGGTAGAGCGCCTCGCTGTTAACGAGGATGTCGCTGGTTCGAGCCCAGCCGGGGGAGCCAATAAAACAACGTACCCTTTCGGGTGCGTTGTTTTATTCTCCAGTTGGTAGTTCGAACGACAAGGTGGTGTGCGATCGGCTACACTGCAGCTATGCGTGCCATGCTTGCCACATCGTACGGTCCACCCGGTGTACTGCGGCTAGAGCCAAACCATCCGAAGCCTATAGCTGGCAAGGGAGAGTTTCTCGTAAAGGTTACCGCGACGGCCGTAAATTCGGGTGATGTGCGCATCCGCGGCCTCAAGGTGGCGCCTGTGCTGCGTCCGATGATTCGTCTCGTGTTTGGTTGGTCTCGCCCGCGTCGGGGTGTGCTTGGGATGGCCTTTGCGGGGACCGTCGAGGCACTTGGCGAAGGTATGGAAGGCCTCATGGTTGGCCAGGGTATCTTTGGGCTTACCGGCATGCGTCTAGGTGCTTACGCAGAGTATGTCAGCGTTTCCGTGAAGGCTGCCTATGCCAAAGCTCCCGAGAAGATCCCGCTAGCTGAGGCTGCGGCGCTCCCGTTTGGTGGCTCCACAGCGGTGCACTTTCTCACCCAAGCTGGCATCACGAAGGCGAAGGGCAAGCACGTGCTCATCTACGGTGCTACGGGAGCAGTTGGTAGCATGGCGGTTCAGGTTGCTAAGGCGTACGGTGCGCAGGTAACTGCTGTTTGTAGCACAAGAGGCATGAGCCTCGTGCAGCGCTTGGGTGCGGATACGGTGATTTCCTACCAGAGTGATGATGTAACCGAGCACCCAGAGACCTACGACATCATCTTCGATGCCGTTGGCAAGTTACCTCGCAAGGCTTGTGCACACCTTCTTGCACAGGGTGGTAGCTACGTAACGGTTGGGGGTGCGGCGGTATCCTCTGAGAAGAAAGAGCAGATGGAGCTCATCGCAAAGCTAGTAGATGAGGGCAAGATCGTGCCAGTGATCGACCGTACGTATCCGCTAGAGGAGATGGTGGCCGCCCACGAGTACGTAGACCAGGGGAGCAAGCATGGCAACGTGCTCGTGACGCTCTAGCGCTTACCCCACTGCCAGCGAGGCTTCTCTCCCGTAAGCCAGCTTACAAGTACCAGATCAACTGAGATCAAGAAGAGGTATGCTAGGTAGGCTACGGGTACGCCCTCGGAGCTATCCGGAATGAGCCAGAAAGCGCCTGCTATCGCCGCGCCCACGTAGAAGGCGATACACGCCCATCCCTGCCAGGTGGCTGGAGTCCAGCCGTAGCCATAGGTTTTTCGGACAAACCAGGGAGGGGAAACAATGGGAAGCCTCATCTAGTAGGCAGCATACCAGCGTCCGTCCTTCTTGGCGCGCTCTACCTCTACCATACCGGCCTGGGGTATCCGTCCTGAGGCAATGAGTTCTTCACAGATGCGGACGTTAATCTTAGACCACACGCTCTTTGGGTGGCGCTTTGTGAGTCGAAGGAAGTAGTACTTCTCATCATGTTTATTGGGAAGACTATCAACCCACCCATAGCGGAGAGCCTCTTCTCGAACTTGTTCGTAGCTTGGAGACTCACAACCAGAGCCCTTCTTGGCAATAGCAACCCAGATGCTCTCACGCACAGACGCACCGTTTTCGATCAGCCAGGCTTCCCATTCTGCTTGGGTGGTGGGCCAGAGCACCTGCAGGCCCTTGTGCTCACTTGGTCCCATTGAGTTACCCCTGCTTCTTAAACAGCCGAATGGCAAGTGGGTAGGCCACGATGAGGATGCCAAGGCACCACAGTACCGACTTCCAAACAAAGTCGCCGGTATCTTGATTCAGGGTGAGGGCACGAATTGCCTCAACCATCAGGGTAACGGGCTGGTTTTCGGCAAACGCCTGCAGGCCAGCTGGCATGGTGCTGGTTGGCACAAAGGCGCTACTCACAAACGTGAGCGGGAAGAGGATCATGAATCCCATCTGCTGCACAAACTCTACCGACTTGCTCTTGAGGCCAACGATGGCAAACACCCAAGAAAGGCTAAATGAGATGAGAGAAAGCAGGCCAATAATCTGAAGCCAACCAAGCGCAGTGGCCTCTGGGCGAAAGCCTACCAGCAGTCCGGTGAGGATCATCACCAGCGTTGCCAAGGCATTCTTGAGGATGTCTGCAAGCACCGTTCCGGTGAGGATGGCAGACTTGTGCATGGGCAGGGTGCGGAAGCGATCCATGATGCCGCGCTGCATATCGGTAGCCACGGTAAGGCCGGTAATTGAAGCGCCAAAGATGACGGTTTGCACGAAGATGCCCGCCATGAGGAAGTTAATGTAGCTCCCAGCGTCGGTAGCAATCGCCCCGCCAAAGACGTAGCGGAAGAGCACCACAAACATGATCGGCTGGAGCGTAACGCCCAGGAGCTGCTCGGG
>JALHQF010000005.1:13395-27291 GCA_022842085.1 Patescibacteria group bacterium
TGATATGGAGCATGGCCCGCCGCAGTACAACGTAGGTGTCGCGGAAGAACCACACAAACGATGGCTTGGTAAGGGGAGTGGCGGTAGTCATTGCTTGGTTGCTTCGCCGGTGAGGCTGAGGAATACGTCGTCGAGGGTTGGCTCGTGCACTGTCACGTCGTCGGGTGAGAGCTTGGCTTCACTCAGCTGCTTGGTGGCTTCGGTGAGCTGTGAGAAGCCCTTGCGAAGCTCTACGGTAACCGTGAGCCCGTCGCTCCCAAGGCTAGCGTCCTTGAGGATGGTGACAGCTTTCTTAGCCTCCGCTTCTCTCTTGTACGTGAGCACGAGACGACTGCTCCCAATCGACTGTTTGAGCTGGGAGGCGGTGCCCTGTGCAATAATCTTGCCGTGGTTGAGGACGGCAATCTGATCGGCGAGCTGATCGGCCTCCTCGAGGTACTGCGTGGTGAGGAAGAGCGTGCTGCCACCCGCTACGATGTCTCGGATTACGCTCCACATAGCTGTACGACTTCGCGGGTCAAGGCCTGTGGTTGGCTCATCGAGGAAGAGTACTGGTGGGGTAACGATAATGCTGGCTGCGAGGTCGAGCCGGCGACGCATACCGCCGGAGTAGGTTTTCACCGGTCGCTTAGCAGCGTCGACAAGGTCAAACTGCTCGATAAGCTCCTGGGCACGACGCTTCGCATCGGCGCTGCTCAGGTGGTAGAGCTCGCCAATCATACGCAGGTTATCGATACCCGAGAGCTTCTCGTCTACGGCAGCGTTCTGACCAACCAAGCCAATCGTGCTGCGCACAGCGTCGGGATCCTCGGCAACGTTGATGCCGTTTACCGTAGCGGTACCGCTATCGGATAGCAGGAGGGTGGTGAGGATGCGGACGAGGGTGGTTTTTCCAGCGCCGTTTGGGCCGAGGAGGGCGAAAATGGTCCCTTTTTCTACTGACAGGTTAATGCCAGTGAGTACCTCAGTTTCCTTAAAGCGTTTGGTGAGGCTCTGAACCTCAATTGCGATAGGCATGATCGCATCCTAGCGCTTTCTATGGCTAAGGAGTAGGCTTCAGGAGAGGTAGCTATGAACCTTAGAAACGCACGAGGCGATCCGGATATGGGTCGCGAGATTGTTCGTCAACAGATGCGCGTCGATGATCGGAAGTTTCGTCAGCGACGTGCCCAGACCTTCTCAAGGCAAGAGTGGGAGGCAAACGCCTCCACTATTCTGATTGGGATACTCGCGCTTCTCGCGGGCGGAGTGGCTGCCTACTGGCAGTGGGGGCCTCAGCCCCAAATGCGCGAGTGGGTGGCCTTCCCTGGATTCGGCTTCGGATTCGGAAGCATGCTTACCCTGTTCCTCTACTGGTGGAATAACCACTACGAGGGCTAGCACTCATACAAACGCGTCCCAGCCGCTAGGCCGGGACGCAATTTCGTTCTTCGTAGCACAGCATGGCGCCTGTGTGCGCAATTCCCCAGAGGAGGTAGAAGCAGCAGCACTCCAACATCAGCCGTGCAACCAATGGGCTACTCGGGTCGAGGAGGTAGGCCACGATGAGAACGCATGTGCCAGGTACTCCAACGAGCTCTGGGTTCAGTTGTGTAATCGGAAGCATGAACGCCGCCGCGAGCAGGTACGAAGCACTTGCGCTGACGAGGGGTACTACGACTTCTTGCCAAACGGTATGAAGGTACACGAGGACAATCCATTGTCTCATCCGTCTATCCAAGCGGGCAAAGCCCTCTTCGTCAATCTAAAGGATTGACCTCCTATGTGGAATCAGGTACCGAGAGAGGAGCTCTTCGGAGTCAAGGAGATTGAAAGTAGCAGATGAAGATCTACAGAGGGACATTTGTCCTCGGTTCACCGTTTCCGTGCCTCGGCACGCTCAACCCAGCTGAAGTGCTCGATGCCTTCCAAGACCTATGTACGCAGCTTCCTCCTGGGAGCGAAGTGACGCTCGTGCGCGGGTCCGTGGCCGGCCTCCACATGTACCCCACAGATGGTGAGTATGCGTACCACACGCTGCCGGATGCCTCCGAGCACCCGCAGTCGCGTGTCGCCTACCTGCGTAACCCAGACGGGATCATCCTCTGCGGTGCCTCACGTGGTGACGATGGCACGTGGCGCGTGTTCGCGTCGGGCGTAGAGTTGACCCTCGAGCCTTTCAGTGACCCCGACCACCTCGGGTAAGAGAGGGGGAGCCAATGGCTCCTCCTTTTATCGTATGAGTGCGTCAATCCACCAAAACACCCAGAGGTGGACCGGGTACCCAACGTAGAACACCCAGGCGAAACGTCGATTCCCTGCTAGGCCGCTGTAGAGGGTGAGCGGAATAATAGCGGCAAGCATACTAAGTTGCCAGCTAGGGTAGCCGAGCAGGAGAATGCTCACCGCACTCGTAATCGCAAACGCGCTCAGTTGAGCAAGACG
Organism: Patescibacteria group bacterium; assembly: GCA_022842085.1. Classification (GTDB taxonomy): domain Bacteria; phylum Patescibacteriota; class UBA1384; order CAILIB01; family CAILIB01; genus JALHQF01. The sequence goes on from JALHQF010000005.1 coordinate 15,820, forward strand.
GTTTGGTGCAAACAGCCCAAAGCTCAGTAGCATCCCGAGCATAAGGAAGCTGCCCTCACTCAGTGCACTCCCGGTAACGAGCACGGGGAGGCAAAGCGCTGCGCCGAACTTGTGCAGAGGTTGGGCGGTTTTCCAGATCGCTTCAAGGCAGCCAACTACGCTCACCCCAAACGCGAGGCTGAGGAAAATGTTGTAGGTAAGCCACGGTGTTCCTGGGTAGGTTGTAGTGAGGTATGAGCCAAGGAGGTGTGTGCCCACCGCCATGATGAGCCCGGCTCCATAGATTCGCATCAGGTAGCGTGGCCGGTTGCTGGTATGGCGCCAGCCCTCAATAACCAAGAAGGCGAAAATCGGTGCTACCAGTCGACCAGCGATTTTTAGGCCAAAGGCGACGGTATCGGGAAGCACCGGAACCCAGGTACCGAAGTGCTCGGCAACCATGAGGAGGAAAGCAAACCACTTCAGCTGGGCACCCGAAAACCTCACGAACGTGCAAGTACGGCTACAAACCCGCCAGCGCCAGTTCCCATCTGAGGTTCGATGCGAGCACATGGCAGCTCGGTGACCGTAGACTGAAAGCCGGCCAGGTGAGGAATGGGAACAGGCTGAAAATTCGCGAAGCGCCTGAGGAACCACTGGAGGTTCCCCTCGTTCTCCTCCCGACTGTACGTGCAGGTACTGTAGACCAGCCAACCGCCTGGTCGCACGCTTGCCTGTACGTTTGCGAGGATTCGGCGTTGTCGCCCAACATCCTGCGTGATACGAAAGTCCTGAAATGCCCCGGGTGCCTCGATGCCGCGAGCAACGAGCGACTGTCCAGAGCAGGACGCATCTACAAGGATGAGATCAAAGCCCGTTGGATAGCGCTCAGCGATGTGGCTTGCATCGATCTTGGTGACGCTTGCCGGAACCTTGCAACGCGCAAGGTTGGCCCGCAAAGCACGATGACGAGGCGAGAGGACTTCGTTGGCTATGAGGTTGTTTGGCCGGTGGGCACGGTAGGTGTAGATGGCCTTTCCTCCAGGTGAGGCGCACATATCAAGCACATCGAGGGTCGAAGCTTCACGCGCTAAAACGGCGCTTGCCACCACTGCAGAGCTTACATCGAGCAGGTAGTACGCCCCTGCATCGTGGAGCGCATGAGTCCCTGGGCGCTCTCTAAAATCACTGAGCACATCTACCCAGGAAGGCTGCCAAGCGGCGGGCACTGCCACCGAAAACGGACGATCGAGTGGTGGATCTCCCATCCAAATGAGCGCCTGCTGGCGGCTTGTGCCCGCAAGTACTGCTTCTGTGGCTTCTGACACTCGGCTGGCATCCTGTGGATAGAGGCGAGTAAACTGGCGCTCTACGTGTCGCCGCAGCTTTTGCTCGAGGTACTGCTTGTACGGGAGCTTATGCGGCATGACGAGTCTTCACAACAATCGCCACTGCAATTGCGGCCAGTACAGCGAGATCGGCCTGCCAAAACGTACGGTCGAGAAGCCCATTTACCACAATCGCCACACAGCTTGCCTGGGCACAGGCAGCAAGCCAGCTACGAGGGCGTTGCCAAAACACCCCGACAATGATGGCGCACAGCCCGATGAGACCGATGAGACCCGTATGCCACCACGTTGCAAGGAAGAGCTGGTGAGGGTGTACGGCGTACGGGAGGCCGTGGGTGAGGAAGCCAGGGTTACCTGCTGCAAGCTGCCCGACGGCTTCTTGAAAGCCGCTAAAGCTACCGCCCCACACAGGTGAGCTCTGCAAGAGCTGCCAAGTGTAGCCCCATATTTCCTGGCGTGAGGTTGCGCTTGGGTCGGTGCTCGTGAGAACGAGGTAGGTCACAACACCCGCCAGTACTCCACAGATCACAAGCCAGACGCGCTGGTAGGCGAGGCGATCGCGCAGCAGGTACCAGACTATGAAGGCCCCAGCTGCAGCTGCCCCAATCCAGCTCGCGCGGGAGCGGGTGAGGAAAAGGATCCAGAGCACTGGTAGCGCCGCCAGCGCCCATACCAGGGTCTTGCGCTTCAGAAATCCCAGGAGGAGTACGCCAGCCGACACGAGCTCCATCGCGAGTAGGTTGGGAGATAGGGTGTGCCCAGGGATGCGCCCTTGATCCAGGTACTGCGTTGGGCTTGCGTCGCCTGTTTGCCAGGGAAGTGCTGGTGCTACTCCAATCCACTGCAGGAGTGCATACCCGGTTACAAGCGCGAGAAGCATACTGATTCCAACTTGAACAGGCTGTAAGCTCTCTAGCCTCAGAACTAGCCAACCTATGGCGATGGGAATAAGCACGAAGGCAACCACTTTCCCTAGGCTGTCTGGTGGAAGTCCAGCGGCAGCAAACGAGGTTACTGCTCCAAGCAGGAGGAGCCCTGCTCCAAGCGTAAGCCATCGGGGGCTTGGGCTTCGGCGCCCACCAAGGAGGCATAGGCTGCAACCGATCAGGAGTGCAGCTTCGTGCAGTGCAACCGAGCCAATACGCACTGCCGATATTGCTAGGAGGGCAATCGCAGAGGCAATCAGAGCGTTACGAAGCGTAGGCATTTCACCAAGAGCGTAGCACTCTTACAGCCAGAAGGAACGTGCTACTGTACCTGTGTGTCGTTTGTAGATATCTCCACCGATCTCGTTGCGTCGCTTGGGTACTGGGGGATTGGGCTCCTCGCCGCAATAGAGCTCTTCTTTCCCCCAATTCCCAGCGAGGTAATTTTGCCGTTTGCTGGTTTCACGGCGCAGCAGGGGAAGCTGTCCCTGGGCTGGGTGATTGTGGCCGGCACCATTGGCACGATGGTGGCGAGTAGTGTCATTTACTACCTGGGTAAGCTCGTAAGCCAGGAGGCACTCGACCGCTGGATTGCCAAGCATGGACGAAAAATTGGCGTGACGAGTACGGATTGGGATAAGGCTCAGGCTTGGTTCGATCGAAACGGATACCGCTCGGTGTTCCTGGGACGATTCCTTCCAGGTATCCGTTCACTCGTATCATTGCCCGCAGGTTTGCGCCGCTTGGGGTTCAAGCGTTTCTTCATCCTCTCTACCATAGGAGCTGCCATTTGGAACTCAGGACTTACGATTGCTGGCTATGCTCTCGGTGACCAGTTTACCCAGGTAGAGAACGTTGTTGGCCTCTTTACTACCATTGTGCTCATTTTGTTGGGTGTGCTGATTGGCTGGTTTGCCTACCGCGCATGGCGACTGCGCACGCGCTAGCAAAAGTTGGGGCAGCGCTTCTTTTTCTGGCGATTGGAGTGACTGCGGCAAGCATGAGCCGCCCACAGCAGCTGGTGCGCATACCAATGAGTTCTCCAAGCCCAAGTCTTGCTCCGCTCCCCGTACCGAGCCCAGAGCCCGTAAGCCTGGTATTTGGGGGAGATGTGATGCTTGGCCGTTTTGTAGAGACCCAGCTGCGCCGCTATGGGTACGACTGGGTTACTGATTCGGTAGCTCCCGTGTTTGCCGCGGCTGATGTGCGAGTGGTAAACCTCGAGTCGCCGTTTCGTGCTGAAGGGCGCCAAACAGCAAACGGGAGCATGGTATTTCGAGCCGATCCGGCCGCGGTTGCAGTGTTGAAGAATCTCAACACTTCACTCGTTTCGCTGGCAAACAACCACATTACCGATATGGGCGTGCAGGGCTTGCGTGACACCAAGGCAACCCTTGAAGCGGCTGGGATCGCCTACACCGGAGCCAGTGAGCTGCCGGATGAGGTTCTTTCACCAGTTATCAAGGAGGTAAAGGGGCAACGATTCGGCTTCCTCTCCGCAACGTACGGGGTTAACTTTCAGAGTGCTGGGGTGCACTACGCTCAGCTTGAAGATCCGGCGCTCATGGAGGCGGTGGCTAATCTGAAGACAGAGGGAGTGGTGCCCATTGTGCTCCTCCACTGGGGTGCGGAGTACCAAGCCAAACCATCTGCCTCCCAAGAAGAGCTTGCCCGTCGGCTCCATGAGAACGGGGCACTCTTGGTGGTAGGGGCGCATCCGCATGTGCCACAACCGGCGCGGTGGTTTGGAGAAGGGATGACCTTCTACAGCCTAGGAAACCTCATCTTTGATCAAGATCCAGGTAACTGGCGAGATCGAAGCGCCATCCTGCGGGTGACGGTTCTGGAGGGGCAGCTGCGTGACTATGAGCTGATTCCATACCAGATTGAGATGTACGCAAAGCCAGTGCTTGTGGAGGGCGATGCTGCCAATCGAATTGTTGAGAGGTTCTCTGGTAGTTAATTTTTTGATTTTTGTTCTTCTAGATTGACAAAAATAAAAAAATATGATAGTAAGACTGCGCCCAACTTAAGGAGGGCTTAACAAGATGATCATCAAACACAGAAATGCGGGTAGCTCCTGCATCGCAGCCCTCCTCTGGGCAGCATTCATCATCATGGCTTTGGTGGCCGCCGGCTGCTCGAACTTCGCCCCGCCGCGTCGCGTCACCTTTCTGGTTGACACAACGGCCTCGGCGCTCGCGAAGCGCCCCGATATGGAGCTGATCGTGAAGAACACGGTCAGTGGCGCGCTTACCCGCCGCCGCTCTGTTGAGATCGCCCTCATCTCGTATGGTCAGACCGTGCGAACCGAGGCGGGCTTTACACCCGTTGGTGAAGCCTTCGAGGCTAGGGAGTTTCTTGGAGTAATCCAGGAGGCCGAAGTGCCTAAAGAGAAGGGAACTTTCTTGGTTCCAGCTCTCCAGAAAGCTGCGCGCACGGCGAAGACCGGCGATGTGCTTGTGATCCTCACCGATGGTGAGTTTCACGACACGAAGGCCGAGCTGCAGCGCGCACTTGCTGGCCTCAAAACCGCTGGCGTTTCGCTCGTGGTAGCGGGGCCGCTCTCCTCGAAAGGGGGAAGTGGAGAAGCGCTCCGAGACGATTTCGAAGACATGCTCGCTGGCACTGGGTTCTCGCAAGGGTACCTCGTGCTCGGTGAGCGCGACATGCAGGTCCGTTTCGGGCAGCTGCAAGGGGAAGTAGCGAAATGATGAAAAGAGTTGAAGAACTGAGAGAGCTGCTGGAAGGTGTCACAAGCCCTACGGCAGTGCCGCACGTGACTGGGGCGAAGCAGAAGCTTGCCCTTGCCGAGTCTGCATTCGAGGAAGCTGAACGGCTTGCCGCGAAAGCCGGCACCGAGCGGGCAGGCGCACAAGCTGCCCACGCTGAAGCGAGAGCAAAACTCGTTGAGGCAGAAGCCGCCGCAAACGAGGCTCTGGCTCAAGCTCGAGTTGCAGTTGCGACTGCGCTGGATGGGGCAACCGACCTTATTCAGCAGCACCTCAAGCTGACGGTTGTCGATCAAGATCCTGATCACCTGCGCTCGATGCTGGATCGGGAAATCGTTATAGCCGTGGCGCATCAGCCGCTCAACGGCGTTGAGGATCCGGCAAACACAGCGGAAACGCTGTTGAACGCCGGGGTCCCGCAACCGTTCGACGCTGCGGACCACGTCAAGCGCAACAGCCCCAAGAAGCCCGAGAAGCTCGTGCAGAGGTCTATCACCGGGCCCATGCTCGCCGCCGACTTAGTGGGTGGGTTCCTCTTCGGGCTTGGCGTCCTGACCTTCTTGGGTCAGGTGCAAGAGCGCACGTTCCTGATGGATGCTACCGGCCCCGTGCTGGCAGCGATCATCGGCTTCGTTGCCGCTCTGGGCGCTTCCTACGCTATCAAGCAGGCCAGCGAAGAGGCGGCCAGCCAGGGGCGTCGAGCGATCACCATCTCCCTCGTTGTGCTCGCATCTATGATGGTGGTGGAGATGACCGGGGCATACACGATGCTCCAGATCACCGCAGCGAACAGAGCGTTCATGACCGGCACCGAAACCGGAATCGAGCCCTGGAAGCTGGTGGCGATGTTCGCCCTCTCACTGATGTTTTCCGGTGTGGTGGTCTACACGGCCTACTTCACCGGGAACAGGCAAGGGCGCGAGCAATTCGAAGCTCTGGGAGAGTGGAAGGACGAGTGTTCGCGCGTTGAGCGTGAAGCAAGTTTTCTGCAAGAGAAACGGGCTCGGCTGATCGCAAACTGCGAGAAGCTCAAGGCCGCGGAGCTTCGGTTCCGCGCAGCCCATAGCGCAGCGCTCGATCTCATCGACCGCGCGCTGATGGACTGCAAGGAGGTCCAGCGTGAGCTGGCAAGGGCCACAGAGGCGCACGAGCGTGCGCAGGCGGCGCTTGGGGGTCATCCGGCCTTTGACGACGAGCCGTTCGCCAAGATGGAGCAGGAAGCTGCCCACAAGGAGGAAGAGGCTCGTGCGCGCGTTCGGGAGGTAGAAACCTTCCTGGCGAACGCCAGCTAACACTAACCCGGATCCCATGTGGATCCGGGCTTTTTCGTGTTCTGCTACCATGTGTCCATGCGTCCCAATGTCCTTATCTTCGTCTTGGCAAGCATCGCGTTTCTCGGAGCAGCTACGTATATCGCGGTAACGCAATCTGGGCAGGAGAATACTCCCGGCGCTACCAGTACCCCCACACCAACACCGAGTGGCACACCTGTTGGAGAGGTAGTGGGCACAGCGAGTCCGAGTGCAGCTTCCAGCCCTTCGCCATCGGCAAGCGAGGCCGCACAGGCTGCGTACTACCAGAGTGAGGGCACGAACGAGCAAATTGCCGCCGCCGCGGCCAAAGGGCCGGTGGTGCTCTTCTTCCATGCGGCCTGGTGTCCAACCTGCCAAGCGGCAGATCGTGACATCAGAAATAACCTCAGAGATCTCAAGGATGGTGTACAGGTGCTTCGTCTCAACTACGGCAACTCTGCTGGTGACCACCCACGCGCCAAGGAGTACGGCATCACCTACCAGCACACCTTCGTGCAGGTAGATGCAACTGGCAAGCTAATCCAAAAGTGGAATGGTGGCGGTGTAGATGAGCTCAATCGATACCTACAAAACTAATGGTGTGGGTGGACGGAATCCGTCGGCGTGAAGATCTCAGTGCGCCTGTAGCCTCTCCCGAGGTTTCAGTACGTCGTCGACGCTATCCTCTCCTCCAGCTGCTCGCGGTTGCTGCCTTCTTCGCGAGTGCTTGGTTTATCGCTCAGCCCTACCTTCCGCAGCTTGTGGCAGGGCAGCCTGAGCTAGATGCACTCTCAGCGACCCTCCCCCAGCAGCCCAAAGCAGACCACATCGCGGCCAGCTTTCCTCAGGCGCCGCTTCCAGCTGCGTTTCGTCTGCGCATCCCTGCCATTGAGCTCAATGAGCCCATCTTTGATGGGCAGGATGCCAATGTGCTTGAAAAGGGAGTGTGGCACCTCCCTTGGAGTGCCGGAGCGTTGGACGGAAACGTCGTGCTGGCGGGTCACCGCTGGTTGCCGGGCAGTCCTGTGCGCCCGTTCTTTCGCCTCACGGAGGTGACGGTTGGGGATTGGATTTACCTCTCAAGCGCCACTGAAGAGCGAGCCTACCAAGTTTCGGAGGTTCTTACGGTGCTGCCAACCGACACCTGGATCGAAGATCCTACAGAAACGGCGCGACTCACCCTCTACACGTGCGCACCACTCCTTACCGGAGCGAAGCGGTTCGTAGTGGTAGCGCAGCCGGCTGAAGCGAGCAGCTAGGCTTTTGCTATGCTTGACCCATGCTCGTACTGATCCTCTTTGCCTTCTTGGGAGGGCTTGCCACGGTGCTAGCACCCTGCGTGCTGCCTGTGCTGCCTGTAGTGCTGGCGACTGGGGCGAGTGGAGGACGCAAAAAACCACTCGGTATTGCTACGGGTATCGTGGTGGCATTTACGGTATCGATCTTTGCCCTGGGACGATTAGTACAGTGCGGTATCACCGCCGATTCGGGGCGCTACCTGGCGGTTGGAATACTTACCCTCGTTGGTCTGTTTTTGCTTATTCCAGCGCTCGGTGCGCGTCTCGAGGTGCTTATCTCGCGGTTCCTGCCGCAGCGACAGGTGAAGGGCGAGGGGTTCTGGGGTGGATTCCTCGTTGGTGCAGCACTTGGACTTGCTTGGACGCCATGCGTCGGGCCAATTATGGCCGCCGTGATTACGCTTGCGGGGGCATCGGTAAGCGTTGGCCTGGTGCTCATTGCGCTCTCGTTTGCGGTTGGCGCAGCTATTCCGCTCTTCCTGCTTGCCTTAGGTGCTTCAGCCTGGCTCAAGAAGCTGCGGGGCCCAAAGCTTGCACGTATCAATCAGGCGTTTGGGGTGGTGACCCTTTTTGTGGCTCTAGCCCTCTTGCTAGGGTGGGATCGGAGTGTGCAAGCCTGGTTTATCGAGCGTGTGCCAGCTTTTGCTGAAGGGATTACTGCGCCCCTCGAAGGCAGTGATGCCGTGCAGCGCGAGCTTGAGCGGCTAGGCTACTAATGCGTCGATTCTTTGCCCCCCTCGTTGCCGTGGCGCTCTTGGGAGCTCTGAGCTGGCTTGGCTACGCGAGCCTCCAGTGGTACCAGCTGCAAACGCTGCCGTACTGTTTTGACGAGCAGGGAGCAGTGGTGTCAGGTGGAGGCGACTGCGTTGTGGCGTGTGAGAGCGAGGCGGAGTGTGACGCACTGGCTCGGCAGGTAGAAGGTGAGCTCGAGGGGCTGGCAGAGGCGTACGATCAGGGGAGCGTAGGCGCTGTGCGCAGCGAAACCCCAACCGATGGGCAGGCGAGCTTTTCATCAAGCTACGCGGTGTCGGCGGGTGAGACCTTAGCTCTGACGGGTGGTGAAGATACCGCTGAGGCGCGCAGCATCTGGGAGCTGATTGCTCGTATTGCGCCAAATACCCTGAGTGATCCGTACATTGAGCAGTATGCAACGTACCTCGACCCTCAGAGTGACGTACTCGCCTACGTGGAAGACAGCGATCTGAATGGCAAGTGGTCGGTAGTAATTAACCTTGCTGGGCACCGTGCTAGCACCGAGCAAGAGCAGCTCGCTACCATCGTGCATGAGCTTGGGCACATCGTAACCCTCAATACCTCACAGCTCGATCCGACCATCCCTGAGGAAGAATGCCCCACCGCGCACCCTGGTGAGGGTTGTGCTCGTGAGGGTTCCAGCATCCTGCGGTTTACCCGCACCTTCTGGTCGGAGCAAGATATTGCGGCTGTTGGCGGGTTTGCTGGTGAAGGGCAGGGTAACCTCTACAGCGCTAGTCCTGAGCGCTTCGTAACCGAGTACGCTGCCACGAATCCAGTAGAAGACCTCGCCGAGAGCTTTACCTACTTTGTGTTGGCGAGGGAGCTGCCAGTGGGCAGTAGGGTAGCAGATGAGAAGATCCGTAGCCTCGCGCAGGATAGCTACTTGGCAGAAGTGCGCGGGCAGATGCGGGCAAACCTAGTAAACGAGTTAGTGCGGATGCGGCGGTAAGAGTGCTAACCTAGCTCTATGGATCTCGCTCTTCTCGTCGCTGTAATTGCCATGCTGCCTGGCGTGGCAGGCGTCTTTCTCCCACTCATTCCCGCTGTGCCCTACATGTTTGTGGTGGCGGTTATCTACGCAGTGGGCACACGCGAGATTTCTGGTGCCCAGGTGGGTTGGCTGGCGCTCATTGCCGGGCTCTCTCTAGCAGCTGATTGGGGTACGGGCGTACTGGCGGCTCGGTTTGGGGGAGCCAAGCGTAAAGCGCTCCTTCTTGGGCTTCTGGGGGCGGTGGTTGGCTCGCTGCTCATCCCACCCTTTGGTGGGCTGATTGGTGTGTTTGCTGGAGTGCTCTATGGCGAGTGGATTGTGGCAGGTGGAGACCTACGTAAAGCGCTGCGAGCGGCGTTGGCCGGCGCGGCAGGGAGCGCCGTGGGGATGGTCATTAGCCTCCTGCTGGCAATCGCCTTCCTCATCACCTTTATCGCTTTCGCACTCTAGCTGAGAAACTGCGTCACGTGTTTGTGGCTGTGTTTGGCTGTGTCCCACAGAACTAAGAACCCGCCCACTACTACAGGCAGCCAAAACTGGAAACCGCGAAAGATGAGCGCAACGGCAATCGCGGTGTCGCGGTCCATACCAGCTTGCTGCAAGGTAAGGCCAATGAGGTACTCCACGAGCACGGCTCCCTGAAAGAGGGGAGCGACCGTCATTACCATTACCGAAACGAGGTATGCAGCGGCGGCGGTGCCGACTGAGACCTGTGCACCAAGTGACAAGGCGGAGAGCCAAAAGAGCGCAATGTACCCAGTATGCACGAGGGCGGCAGGAATGAGCGTGCGGTAGATGCGGCTAATGTCTACGTCACCAACGTGTGGCTGTAGCCAGGTGCGCAGGCGTCCAAACACCTCGTGGCGGGTGAGGTAGCCAATACCTCCACCCACGATGGCTGCCCACGAAAAGATGGTAACTGCCGTAAGCACGAAGCCATTACTAGGAAAAGCAGCGCCAGCAAGTACGAGAGCTGGGACGAGTACGAGCAGGAATCCTCCCTGAGTACTGAGAGCAAAGAGTGTCGAGCCAAAGAGGTGGTCGTTACGGCTCGCTTCGATACGCAGCTCGCCCGCCTTTGCGTACTGGGCTACCCAGTATCCGCCAGGCACGAATGGGGAGAGGAAGTAGCGTCGCATGTACGCGCTTACGGCCTTACCTAGCGGCACCTCTTTGCCAATCGCACGGTAGGCGTAGATGAGCAGCTTGCCGTTAATGAGCGTGATGATCGTGAGGATGAGGAGCCCTACGAGAATGCCCGCGATCTGGGCTTGCTGCAGTGCCGCAAGTACCACCGTTGCATTGCTCCCGTTCTCGCGGAAGAAGCGGAAGCCCAGGTAGACAAGGGCTACGGCGATAATCGCTTCTAAGAGACGGCGGAGCCAGGGAAACCGTTTTGCCATGCCTGGCCAGTGTAGCTGGTTGCCACCTTGGCGTGTAGGCTGGAGCCATGGAAGACCGTGCCCGCATTCTCACAATGGAGCACCAAGATGAGCGCGATGGAGGCGCAGGCATGCAGCTCCTGCGTCGCCGCGATGGAAACGATCGCTTGGAGGGGTTTCTTCGTGACACGTACCGAATCGGGTTTTTGGCTGTTTTCTGTAACGCGTTTCCAGCACTTCGCTGGATCGGAGTGGGGCTGGCGGCGCTTACCTCCCTCCTGTGTGGATACCTGCTTGTTCGATCATCCGTGATTGATCACCGAGGGCTCGTAGTTCGTGGATTGAGGCTCCAAGCTTTGGTTGGGGTACTAGTGAGCGGGGGAATTGCCAGTATGAACGCGATTCTAGCTACCCCGGTTCAGAGTGAGCTCGCAGTAGCTTGGTGGACCTTGCTTGTAGCAGGGCTCCTTTGGGTGGTGTGGTTGCGCTTTTCGGTTCGAAAGCCAAAGGCTACACTCTAGGTCGCGCCTCCGTAGCTCAGTGGATAGAGCGTTTGGTTCCGGTCCAAAAGGCCATAGGTTCGATTCCTATCGGAGGTACCATACACTCAGAAGAGATTACAGAACGTCCTCGATACTTCGTGTCTGCGGATAATCTGCAATCTCTTCTTACGTGCATATTTGGCAAGTGAGGGCCCTCGCTACGCCGCGGAGTATTCATGTCGTTTCCTGCTCATATCGTTCCCCTTCCTTTTCTGCTACAGCTAG
>JALHQF010000006.1 GCA_022842085.1 Patescibacteria group bacterium
GATGGCCGCAAGATCACGGATGCGGATTTCATCGTCGAAACCAGCGAGCACTGATACGTCGATGGTAATCTCATGTGGCAGCTGCTCTGGCAGTGCCTCAACCGTAATGTGATCCAGGACGTGGATGAGGTTCCCGCCCTCAACATCAACAACTGGTGCAACGCCGGTGATAACCACAGGGACATCTACCTCTACGGCTTCTTTGAGGTTTACGGCGAAGAAATCCACGTGGATTGGTTGGCGACGAACGCTGTCAAGTGACACCTCGTGCACAAGCACCTTGGTGCTCTTGCCGTCATGCTTCAAGGTGATAAGCGTAGTTTCACCCGCGCTCATGTAGAGCTTGGTGAACTCCTTGGTGTCGAGGGAGAGGTGAAGGTTCTCCTTTACGTTTCCGTATACGACAGCAGGAACGAGACCCTGACGACGTAGCGCGTTGCTCTTTCCAGGGGTACGAAGAGAAGTGGTGAGGGTTGGGCTGGTCATGAATCGGTACTTCGAGGGGCTTTGCGCCGAGGCTTTAGGGCTGCTTTCAGGTTGCCGTTCCAGTGCTTGAGCTCCTTGTGGAACTCTAGTACATCGTCAGCGGTGAGAGGGCTGCTTTGCGCCGTGGTGCGGTCTGGCCGGTTGACGTGTACGAGGACAGATACGCTGAGTGGGATGGTCCCTTGCTCTGGTGGGAGTTGGAAGTGGTGAAACTCTCCTGGCGTCTGATCTGACATGGTGCACGTGCTACGGATAGCTAGAGCGAAGAGTAGCCGATTTCCAGGTGTAGCGCAACAGGTTAACGCTTGGTAAGCTCACGTACGAGATCCCGAAGCTCGGCGGCTCGCTCGAACTCGAGGTTCTCAGCTGCCTGGCGCATTTGCTCGCGTAGGAGCTCGAGCTTCTCTGCCCGGTCTACAGCAGAGAGCGACTTGAAGCTCTCTCGGTTGAGGGCTGCCTCTTCTTCTGCCGCAGTTGGGAGCGTGGTGCGGATTGCTTTAACGATGTACTGCGGTGTGATGCCGTGCTTGAGGTTGTACTCCTGCTGGATCTCGCGACGACGATTGGTTTCATCTATCGCTCGTTGCATGGAGTCGGTGGTGCGGTCTGCGTACATGATTACTCGCCCTTCGGGGTGACGAGCCGCGCGGCCAATGGTTTGCACGAGTGCGGTTGTAGAGCGCAGGAATCCCTCTTTGTCGGCGTCGAGTATCGCAACTAGGGACACCTCTGGGAGGTCGAGGCCCTCGCGCAAGAGGTTAATCCCTACGAGCACATCGTAGGTACCAAGGCGGAGGTCTTGCAGGATTTTGCTGCGCTCGATGGTCTCGACGTCGCTATGGAGGTACTGCACCTTAACTCCCTTTCCAAGGAGGTACTCAGTCACGTCTTCGGCCATCCGCTTGGTAAGCGTGGTAACAAGCGTGCGCTCACCTTTGGCAACACGGTTGAGGATTTCCATCTCAAGATCGCTGATTTGACCAGCAACGGGGCGGAGCTCAACCACGGGGTCGGGGATACCGGTAGGGCGAATGAGTTGCTCCGAAACGGTACGTACATGCGTACCTGCCAGCCGCAGCTTGCGGGAAGCTTCCTCGGCGAGCCCTAGCTCGTAGGCAGCTGGTGTTGCTGACACGTAGATGGTTTGACCCTGGCGGGCGCGGAACTCATCAAAGCGGAGTGGGCGATTGTCACGAGCCGCCTGGAGACGGAAGCCGTAGTCAATCAGGGTGCCCTTACGGGCGGCATCGCCATTGGCCATTCCGCCAATCTGTGGGATAGACATGTGGCTTTCGTCTACTACCATGAGGTAGTCCTTGGGGAAGTAGTCGAGCAGTACGCTGGCGGCGGTGCCGGCTGGACGACGGTCAAAGTAGCGTGAGTAGTTTTCGATCCCGTTCACCGAACCGGTTTCAGCGATCATCTCAAGGTCGTAGTTGGTGCGCTCGCGCAAGCGGTAGGCTTCGAGTTTCTTACCGGCAAGCTCGAGTGCCGCTACCTCTTTTTCAAGATCAGCGCGAATTTCTTCTAGGATACGCTTACGATCAGCTTCGTCGGTGAGGTAGTGCTTCGCTGGGAAAATCGTGACCTCACTCGGCTGCTGCACAACGGTTTGGTTGATGGGGTCGAGGAGGTCGATGCGCTCTACCTCATCGCCAAAGAACGTAAGGCGAATGTGCTGGTCTTCGTATGCAGGGAAAATGGTGAGCGTATCGCCCTGCACGCGAAAGCGACCCCGGCGGAGGTCGACATCGTTGCGCTCGAACACCATATCGGTGAGGCGGCGGGTGACGTAGGAGAGGTTGTAGCGCTCACCAGTTTTAATGGGGAAGGAGCCAGCCTTGTAGAGATCCGGCGAACCCAGGCCATAGATGCACGAGACGCTGGCAACGATAATAACATCCCGCCTTGTAAGAAGGGCATGTGTGGAAGCGTGGCGAAACTTCTCGATTTCCTGGTTGATGTCCGACTCTTTGGCAATGTACGTGTCGCTGCGTGGAATGTAGGCCTCAGGCTGGTAGTAGTCGTAGTAGGAGACGAAGTACTGCACTGAGTTGTTGGGGAAAAACTCCCGAAACTCTGCAAACAGCTGAGCCGCAAGCGTTTTATTGTGCGCAAGGACGAGCGTGGGCTTCTGAACCTGCTGGATAACGTTCGCAATGCTGTAGGTTTTACCGGAACCCGTCACCCCTAGGAGTACCTGATCTTGGGCGCCTGCTTGGATGCCTGCCACCATGCTCGCAATTGCTGCTGGCTGGTCTCCGGTCGGTTGAAACGGCGCCTCAAGCGTAAACGGCTGGTTCGTCATTCATCTACTGTAGCAGACCGAACAAGAAACGAACAGATGCCTGTTCGTTTCTGCACCGTCAACGTGGTGCTAGGGCGTGGTCTGCAAGAGCGAGTCTGCGACCGTCGAGAGGTATCCCAGCACATCTACGGCCAGAAACGTCGTAACGGTTTGCGTAACATCTGCAAGAGCTTGCAGGCCACTTTGAAAGAGCTCTACCCCTTGTTCTATCAGCTGCATGTGCGGATATTAGTCGAAAAGCTCACCAAGGAGACGCTTTGCTGGAGACTTTTTGTGGTGGTGTCCTGGATGGTGCCCCGGGTGGTGGTGCTGATGCTGGTGGGGTGGATGCCAGCCAGGCTGGGACTGGCTAGCAGCTACCTGACTTGTGAGAAGAGCAACTTGGCTTTGGAGCAGGCGAACCTGTTCTTCGAGGAAAGCGAGACGTGCTTCCATGGAACGGTGTGATTAGTGGTAGGGTGCAGGAAAACGACTACCAACGTGGAGGATCAAGGAACCAGGCTACGATAGCGTGCTTGATTTCGTTCACATTTTCACTGTACGAATGAAAGTGTCTAATGTCAACTACTGGCGATTGTCTCGTCTCCACGTGGCTATAGCAGCGTGGTTTCCGGACATAAGCACATCCGGAACACCCTCGCCGCGAAATTCTGCCGGACGTGTGTACTGAGGATACTCCAAGAGCGTAGCATCGTCGGTAAAAGCGTAGCTCTCCTCTTGAGCTGAAGCTCCATGTCCCAGTACGCCGGGTACCAGCCGAGAAACCGCATCTACTACGGTAAGCGCAGGTAGCTCGCCCCCGGTGAGCACGAAGGTGCCCACAGAGAGCGTTTCATCGACGTAACGAAAGAAGCGAGCGTCGAAGCCCTCGTAGTGACCGCAAACTAGGGTGATCTGGTCAAAATGAGTGGCATAGTGCGCAGCTACGGCCTGGGAGAAGACCTGTTTGCTTGGGCTGAGTGCAATCGTGCGCCTCCGCGCACCTGCGTGGTCTCTTTCAAGCGTTGCTTTCAGCTTCTCAAGGGCTGCGACGAGGACGTCTACACGAAGCAGCATGCCGGGCCCGCCGCCATAGGGGGTATCGTCTACGGTGCGGTGCGTGTCAGTCGCTACGGCGCGAATGTCATGGGCGTGCACCTCGATGCTTCCGGCCCGCTGGGCTCGACCAAGGATCGAGCTTGCGGCTACCTCCCGAACGACGTCGGGAAAGAGGGTGAGAATATCAAAACGCATCTAGCTATACGTCGTCCCGTGAGAGAACGCCCGGACGGTCTGCGTCACTGTCACGGCGGTACGGGGTGGTAAACCCACGACCACCTTCGGGCTCAATGATCTTGAGATTCACGCGGGCATCGTGCTTGGCGCCTACGGCACGTAGAAGCGTGCGGAGTGCCTTAGCGGTGCGACCTTCGCGGCCAATGAGGGTGGGCATATCTTCGGCGGCCACCTCAAGCTCAATAAGCGTACCAAGCTCATCTTCGCTGCGTGCAGCGGAAACAGCGTCGGGCTGTTGGACGAACGCGCGAACCGTGTCGAGAACAAACTGCTCTTCTGGAGTGATCGTGACCGTATCCATGGGGGTAGGTTACCTACGTAGTTTTACGGTACACGAAACCCTCGCGGCTTAGCGAGGGCTGTGTGGATCTGACTCCCTACGCCTCCTTTGCAGGGAGTTCTTCTGTGACCTGTTCGGCGGCTTCCTCTGCTACCACCTCGGCTTCCGCTGCGGCGGCCACCTCTTCTGAGGCCACTTCGACAACGGTTTCCTCGGCTGGTGCCTCTTCAGGTGCAACCTCTTCGGTTGGCTCTTCGGCGATCGGTGCTTCCTCAACTACCTCAGGTACTACTGGGGTAAAGAAGTTGTGCACCTTCTTGTCTTCGCCAAGTACGCCAGCTCGCACGAGCAGGTTGGTAACAGTGTCAGAAGCCTGTGCGCCGCGGGAGAGCCAGAGCTTGGCTTTTTCTGCGTCGATAACGAGCTCCTTGGTGGTTGCTGGGTGGTAGTGACCAATTTGGTCTACAGCCTTGCCAGTAAGCTTACTGCGCTTCTCTTGTACAACAATACGGTAGTGCGGTTCGTGGGCTTTCCCTGTACGGGTAAGACGGAGTACGAGCATTCGGGGAACGTGAGTAAATCGTGAGGTCGAGAGGATTTCGTGAGCCTTTGGAAGGTACCAGATTGCACACCTGGTGTACAGGGGCTAGGAGAGCTGAGCGAGAACGGTTGCGGGGGCAAGCCGTTTTCCGGCGCAGTACGCTTGGAACGTCATACGCTTGCCGTTTTCCGGTTGAACCTCTGATGGCCAGAAGCGTCCATCAATTACCTGAGCGCTGTGGATAATGAGGCGCTTTCCCTCGTGCTCTACGAATGCTGTTGGCCAACCGGTGTAGGCACGCACCTTGCGCTCATTTACCTCAGGATCGTCGCTCAAGTTGAGCCGACCATCCTCTTTCTTTACGAACCTGGTGAAGGTCGCCTCCTCGTGTGCTTGCGACAGGTACTCGTCTTCTCCTTCAAGGTACCCCTCAATTACGTCGAGAAAGAGCTCTACACCTCGCCTTGTGAGCACTTCGTAGAGGTCGTTTGGGCGTGCCTGCTCAGGAACCGTGATTTTCTCTTGGGCAAGAATTGGGCCATGGTCCATCTGCTCGTCGATCTCAATAATGCTAACGCCGGTTACTGGGTCGCCATCGAGAATGGTTTGCACCACCGGCGCTGGGCCGCGGTGGAGTGGGAGGAGCGATGGGTGGAGATTCAGTACCTGTCCGGCTACGGCATCGAGTACGGGTCGCTTGAGGATTGCTCCATACCCAACCACAAAGAGAAACGCGGCATTGTGCACCTCAATCTGTTCAATGAGCTTCTCACTGGAGAGCTTGGTGTCGATAACGGCCGTTGGTTCTGCGCGCAGTAGTCGTAGGTGCTTCTCGGCAAGTGGACCAATCGGCGCACCTGAAAGGAGGAGGTAAGGGGGGAGGTTCATACGGTTGGGTAGGCGCTATGCTTACCCTGTCGACGTTCAGCTTCGGGGATGTAGTCGGTAAACAGGATGCCGTTCAGGTGGTCGATTTCGTGTTGGAGTACCCGAGCGAAGAGGCCATCAACTGCGAGTTCTCGCTGGCGCCCCTCAGTGTCTTGGTAGCGCACGCGAATAGCCTCAGGACGTTTTACGTCGCCAAACACTCCTGGTAGCGAGAGGCAGGCTTCTTCGCCAAGGGACTTTTCGCGACTGCGCCAGAGGATTTCAGGGTTTGCTACAAAAAGGAACGGAATCCCTGCGTCTTCGTAGCCGACGAAGAGTGCGCGGGTTGAAATGCCGATTTGGGGGGCAGCCAGGCCGATGCCGTAGGCGCCACGCATCGTGTCTTCAAGGTTGGCGGCAAGCGGCTTAAGCGCACTGCCAAACTCTTGCACCGGCGAGGCTTGCTCACGGAGCACAGGTTGCTGCCAGGTAAAAACTGGAAGAATCATTCCTCAGCGACCATACCAGGCTTGCCACGCAACTTTCCAGGGCGCTGGGAGTGCAATGAGGGCTTTGCGTAGCTCTCCAGCGATACGCTGCTTCCCATCACCGGTGCTGAGTGTGGTGAGCCAGGTTTCTTCGCCCCGAATGTGTACCTTACGCGGGTGACTGAGCAGCCAGCCTGCGGACGGCACCTTGAGAGCGTGGTGGGCGGATGGCTCAGGGTGTGAGAGGGCAAGTACTTGTCCAGCAAGGAGATCAACTTCCTCCCGAGCGAGTGTTTCGAGGGCTCCTGCTCTCATTGCATTGTGCAAGCTGCCGCTGCCGCTTGGTACAATGCAGGCTTCTGCACGCTCGAGTACGTGGCCGAGGTCTGCGAGGCCCTGGAGGCGGTCGTAGGGGTTGCTGGCGTTCTCGATAAGTCGTAAAGCAGGCATCCAAACTGTGCTCTTAGCAGGGAGTGCAGTGAGAGCGCTGCGGGTACCAATTTGTACGTTGCGGGGCAGCCTGCCGAGCGCCTGCTGCACTTGACGTGCGTAGCTCTCAAGTCCAGGGAGCGTGCGAAGGCGACCCTCGCCATCGGGGGCTGCCACGTCGTGTGTGGCGATGATGCGGCACGGTAGCCCCGCGCGAGCTGCTGCCAGGAGTTCATCCGGGAGTTCGCTGCCAGTGTGCCACACGACCCTGGCGTTGGGTGTGCTGCCCTGTGATTGCGTGCCCCAGCGCGCAGCGGCTGCCCCACCGGGAAGGTAGGAGCGAAACCGTACTTCGGCATGCCAAGTTTTGGCAAGGAGAGGAGCCAGGTCTGCCAGCGGTAGGTGAGGTGTCTGGGGGAGGTGGTACGAGATGTCGTCCGGTTCTACTACGTGGACATGACGCAAGTTCACGAATGGCGCAAACCAAGCACGCTCTCTTCCTGCCACGACGGCAACTTCGCCATTACGGATTGCCCACCACTGCTTCCAGGCGGCAAGGCCGCGGGCCGAGAACGTGTCGGCTACGAGGTGGCCCTTTGCGGCAAGGGCTGCGATTCCCTCTGTTCGTACTCCTGGCATGAGCACGAGGTGCTGCTTGGTAGTTCCCTGCGGGGCGGCTATGAGATCCTGCCGGACACTGCGAGTCGGGAGCTTTTTGAGCGCCGGAGGCATCCAGGCCAAGAGTGCCGTGGGAAGTGAACAGAGGCCGTACTCAGCCATAAGCTCCACGGTCTGGCGGTGGGGCGCTAGGAGCAGGGGGTAGCTGGTGAGTACCTCAAGCGTTTCGGGAGCGGTTCCGCTGCTCTGGGTTGCCCACACCACGCCAGGAACCCGCCTGCCGCGTAACGAGATACTTACCAGGCTGCCTGGCCCTACGTGTGCCCCCTTCGGTACTTGGTACGTCCACCAACGCACATCACGGCGGATACGCGTTACGGGAACGACGTCAGCGATCATGCCGTCACTCTCCCACATTCTCTTTCAGAGCGAAACCTGGTATGGTGCGGCGGTTATGGTACCTGTCGTTGCCCTGGTTGGGCGCCCAAACGTAGGAAAGTCAAGTCTCTACAACCGGCTGGTTGGCGATCGTCAAGCAGTGGTTTCGGATGTGGCGGGCACTACGCGCGACAGGCTTAGTCGGGTGGTAAGCTTTGGTAAGCGCCAAGCCTACCTCATGGATATGGCAGGCATTGAGCCTGCTCTCAAGGAAGCAACCGAAATTCGTCGTGGCATGCAGGAACAGGTAGAAACCGGTTTGCGCGAAGCCACCATGATCCTCTGGGTAGTGGATGCTATGGAGCCGGTAACCGAGCAAGACCGTGTGGTAGGCGAGCTACTGCGTCGCTTGGGCAAGCCGGTAGTAGTAGCGCTGAATAAAGCCGACAACGCTAGCCGAGAGACCGCTGCACTCGAGCTTGCAGAGCTTGGCTACGGCGAGGTGTATCCCGTCTCCGCCATTCATGGCCGCGGTATAGCTGCACTCCAGCAGGCGATTGCTGAGGTACTCCCAGAATCTGAACCTGTTGCTCGTACGAAAGAGCTGCAAGTGGCCATTGTAGGGCGTCCAAATGTTGGCAAGAGCACGCTGCTCAACCAGCTTTCTGGTGAGCTCCGCTCCGTGGTGAGCGCTGAGGCTGGCACGACCCGAGATGCGATCGACACGGTGTTCCCAGCCGCGCAGCTGGGAGTAGGTGAGCCATGGGATACCGTGCGCTGCATCGACACAGCCGGTGTGCGCCGTCGCGGCAAGATTGAGAAAGCTGGCCTTGAGGGTTGGTCGGTGCTGCGCACCTACGCGGCAATTGATGTGGCGCACGTCGCGCTCGTTCTTCTTGATGCTACGGAGCTTCTCGTGCACCAGGACACGCAGGTGCTCGCAAAGGTAGGTGAAGCCGGGCGTCCAGTAGTCTTGGTAGTCAACAAGTGGGACGCTTACCTAGCTGCGCAAAAAGCAGAGCTTGGCAGCTCGCAAGATGAGGTGCTCCGAGACAAGGTACTGGGTCGCCTCCTGCGAGAGGCACCATTCCTGAGCTGGGCCCCTGTGGTGTTTCTCTCCGCAAAAGAGGGCTGGCACACGGCAGACCTAGGAAATGTACTACAGCAGGTAGTAGCTGCCTGGCAGCGTCGTGTTACTGAAGATGAGATTCAGCCCCTCTTCGAGCACCTCAAAACCTACCAGCCTGCCTTCCGAAAGATGAAGAGCCTGGTGTTTCAGCGCAGCGAGCCACCAACCTTCGCAGCACTCCTTGCCGAGCACCAGCAGCCACACTTCTCAACCGTGCGTTTCCTGGAAAACTTCCTCCGCGATAGCCTTGAGCTTGGTCCTACACCGGTAAA
This sequence comes from Patescibacteria group bacterium, assembly GCA_022842085.1. Lineage (GTDB taxonomy): Bacteria > Patescibacteriota > UBA1384 > CAILIB01 > CAILIB01 > JALHQF01. The sequence continues at coordinate 9,072 of JALHQF010000006.1, forward strand.
GATCTGGGTAGACCTGGTAAAGCGCCAGACGAGGAAGCGTTAGAGGTTGCTGTAACGCGCGTGGGAGATCCAGGTTGCTTCTCCTAGCGGGAAGAACCGCGCGCTCACTCGGCCGATTACGTTACTGTGCGGGACAAACCCCCACTCGCGCGAATCACTGCTGTTTTGTCGGTTATCACCTAGGACAAAGTAGCTCTCTTCGGGCACTGTCCACTGGTTTACCTGGCGCGTGAAGGTGCTGCTCGAAGTGTAGGGCTCTTGAAGCGCTATATCGTTTACTAGCACTTGACCATCACGAATTGCTATACGGTCTCCTGGAAGCCCAATGATACGTTTTACGTAGCGCTCGGCGATATTTCCGGGGTAGAGGAACACGACAATGTCACCACGCTGGAGGCGGTCAAAGCGAGTGCTGAGGCGCTCGGTGAGGAGGAAGTCGTCGTTCTCGAGGGTGGGCTGCATAGACTGACCATCGACAATGTACGGCGCTGCGATGAACGTACGTACGGTAACTACAATGGCTGCAACAATGAGCACGTTCCAAAAGAGATCGAAGAGAGGACTTCGGCGCTTCTGGGATTTTGGCGATTCAATCAGCTCTTCAGGATCCATGTACTCAGGATAGCAAAAGACCCCGACACCGTCTGGTGCCGGAGCTTCGTGCCTTCGTTGCGCTAGCCGCGCACTTGCTCAACGATTGCCTTGAAAGCGGCGGGGTCGGTGAGGGCGAGCTCTGAAAGCGCTTTACGGTTGAGCGTAATGCCCTTGAGCTTCGCCTGGTAGGTGAACTGGCTGTAGGTCATGCCGTGCTCACGAACTCCTGCGTTGATGCGCAGAATCCAGCTACGACGGAAGTCGCGCTTCTTGTTGCGGCGATCACGGTAGGCGTGCTGCCCAGCTTTGAGGGACGCCTCCTTCGCGCGCTTAATGAGCGTGCGACGTCCGTTGCGGAAGCCCTTGGTGAGGGCGAGGAGGGAGTTGTGTCGACGGCGAGTGGTTACGCCACGCTTTACTCGAGGCATAGGCTAGGCTTCAGGGGTGGTAACAACTGGCTGTGATGCACGCTTCCGGCTTACCTTGAGGTAAGGGGTGAGCTTGCTGAAGCGCTTCGCCATACCCTTCGCGAGTACGCTGTAGCGCTTGGCGGCTGCCTTCTGGCGGCGGCTCTTGTTGTGGCGAAGGTGACTGGCAGCAGTGGTAGGGATCTGAACTTTGCCAGAACCGGTGCTGCGCAGGCGTTTCGCGGTAGTCTTGTGGGTCTTGAGCTTCATTGAGGGTTACTTTCGCTCTTTGAGGAGAACGCTAAACTGTCGACCTTGGATAGCGGGCGGTGTGTCGTAATCCATTTCAAGCAGATCACGCACCCGCGCTAGCTCGATGAGCGCCCGATCCTTAAAGGCCATTTCTCGCCCTACGAGCTTCATACGAAGCTTGATGCGGTGGCCTTCTTCAAGGAACTTGCGCGCTTGCTTGAGCTTGGTATCAAGGTCTCCAGCACCCGTGGTGTAGGTGAGACGAATCTCCTTCACCTCCTGGGTGGTCCGCTTGCTCCGGTTCTTCCGCTCCTGACGCTCCTGTTCGTACTTAAACTTTCCGTAATCGAGGATTTTTGCCACCGGAGGACTCGCGAGGGGGGCAACCAAGACAAGGTCTAATGATTGCGCTTCAGCCCGCTGGAGTGCCTCAGATGTAGCTACAATACCGATCTGTTCGCCATCTGATTCAACGAGACGTACCTGCTTAGCGCGGATGTCGTCGTTGATGGGGTACGAAATACTAGAGATAGGTGGTGGAGTTACGGTCGGACACGAAGGATGCTACCAGGTTACGGGTTCTGGGGCAAGGAGCTATGCCTCCGGCCGAATGAACCCAACTGGCTCACCAAGCGTTACCTCTACGGGTGTTACGCTAATGGCAAACTCGCCGGCCTGCAGCTCGGCTCGCTCCTCGCTGTTAACGCGCAATCGAGGCACCCAGAAGCGGCTTGGTTCAACCGATTTGCGAAAGAATCCACCCGCTCCACGTACCTCGTTCACCCGCAGTCCCTCACCGTCGGGGAGGATCATGAGCGCAGACGGGTCGCTGGTGTGTGCTTGCCAGGCATCGGTTTCTAGTTTCCAGAGGCACGGGCTCACGCTTACTGGGAAGCAGGTGGCAAGTCCACCAACCTTGAGCGGCTGAAACGGGAAGTAGCGGCGCCTGCGCAAGGCGTCGGCAGCCACTCTCCAATCGGTGGTGCCCACTAGCTCTTTCACGCCGGGGTACTTGCTAATGGGTAGGTACCCAACCACTACGTCAGTACCAGCACAGGCGGCTACCACGTCATCAAGAATTGAGGTGGCGCCCACCGCCACAATCGTGCGGTAGTTTCGTGCCATGGCTTGTGTGACCACCTGCGCTACCGACTGATCGTCGCGTGGCACCGCAAACTCCCCAGCAATCCCCAGCTGTTGGAGGTAGGCGCGGATCTGTGCCGCCAGCTTCGGTTGCTGATTGGCAACCGCTGGATCAACGACGTAGCAGTACACGGCTACTCGGCAGCCTCAGCTTCTTCTTTGATGTTCTGAGAGCCCTGGGAAACCTTCACCTTACCCATGAGGTTGGCACCAGGCTTTACCGAAAGGGTTCCGGTGGTTACGTCGCCCTTTACGACCGACTTTGGCTTGAGCTCGATGAGCTCCTTGGCGGTAATGTTGCCAATCACGGTTCCGGCAACATCTACCATCTTGGCCTGGATGGGCCCCTCGACACGAGCGTTCTCGCCCACGAGTACCGCGGCTTCACTTACGATGTCGCCCTTCACGTGGCCAAGGATGTGGATAGAGGCGGTGTTGCGCAGAGACCCGGTTAGCTCAACGTGGGGGCCTACGGTCGTATCGATCTGATCGGATGCCATTGGAAGGGCGTTAGGGGAGTGGGGGTTGCAGCTTCACGGTAGCCGGGTTTTGTGCTACCGTTCAACCCGTTATGAGCAACGTCTTGCGAATCCAGGGGGCCCGAGAGCACAACCTCAAGAACCTCACCCTGGAGATTCCGCGGGACGCTCTGGTGGTGCTTACCGGGCTTTCGGGCTCGGGGAAGAGCTCACTTGCGTTCGATACGATTTTTGCCGAAGGTCAGCGCCGCTACGTAGAGTCGCTCTCGGCGTACGCCCGCCAGTTCCTTGGCATGATGGAGAAGCCAGATGTTGATCAGATTGACGGCCTCTCACCAGCAATCTCAATTGATCAGAAATCGGCTGCTCGCAACCCACGCTCAACCGTGGGTACTGTTACTGAAGTGTACGATTCTATGCGTCTCATCTGGGCGCGCATAGGTGATGTGCACTGTCACATCTGTGGCCGCAAGGTTGAGAAGGCCAGCGCCAGCCAAATGGCGGATGGCGTACTGAGCTCGTTCTTGGGTACCCGCATTCTCGTGCTGGCTCCAATGGTCATGGATCGCAAGGGTGAGCACAAGCAGGTTTTCTTGCAAATTCGCAAGTCAGGCTACCCGCGTGTACGCGTAGACGGTACCGTGATGGATCTCGAAGAGGCCGAGCAGCTTGAACTCGACAAGCAGGTGAAGCACACCATTGAGGTAGTGGTAGATCGTTTGGCGCTCGAGGGCGTACGGCTCGGTGAAAGTGCCAAGAATGCCCAGGTAGCAGCCGACGAGCAGCGCATCCGCCTCCTCGATAGTATCGAGAAAGCCCTCAAGCTCTCCGAGGGTCGCTTGCGCGTGGTGAATTTCGATGATGCCACCGTAGAGCGCTTCTTCTCCGAAGATTTCTACTGTCCGCACGACGACATTTCGCTGCCAGAGATTGAGCCACGAAGCTTCTCCTTTAATAGCCCGCACGGAGCCTGTCCAACCTGTCAGGGGCTTGGGCGCTTGCAGCAGGTTGACCCTGCACTCATTGTGCCAAACGAGCGTCTGACGCTCGCCGAGGGTGCTATTCGCCCATGGAGTCGTTCTACGAGCTTTGATACTTGGTACTTCAAGGTCATGGAGGCCGTGGCGGCCAGTCACGGCGTTGATCTCAATACCCCCTGGAGTGACCTCAAGCAGGAAGACAAGGACACAATCCTCTACGGTACTGGTGACGAGCAGTACGAGGTGGCTGGGTACAAGGCAACCTACGAAGGGGTGATTCCCAACCTCGAGCGTCGCTACAAGGAAACCGAGTCCGACTATATCCGGGGCGAGATTGAGCGCTACATGGTCGAGGAGACCTGTCCTACCTGTAAGGGAGCGCGGCTTCGGCCAGAAGTGCTGGGCGTAAAGCTGGGCGGCAAGCACATTGTAGAGGTGAACCAGATGACGGTTGTAGAGGCGCAGGCCTTCTTCCGCAGCCTCGAACAGCCAGGTGTACTCACCGAGACGCAAATGACCATTGCTCGGCAGGTGTTCAAGGAGATTACGAGCCGCTTAGGCTTTCTCGATCACGTGGGTCTTGGCTACCTCACGCTTGATCGCTCGGCCAATACCCTCTCGGGTGGTGAGGCGCAGCGTATTCGTCTCGCAACTCAGATTGGCTCCGGCCTTACCGGTGTGCTCTACATCCTGGATGAGCCCTCCATTGGGCTTCATCAGCGCGATAATGGTCGCTTACTTGAGACGCTGGTAAAGCTTAAGGCACTGGGCAATACCGTACTGGTTGTGGAGCACGACCAAGAAACCATGGAGGCGGCAGATTTTCTCATTGATATTGGTCCGGGTGCCGGTAAACACGGAGGAGAGATTGTGGCTATGGGGAGTCCGGCCGAGGTGAAGGCCAATCCCAAGAGCCTTACCGGTAAGTACCTCAGCGGAGAAAAGTCGATCCCACTCCCCAAGAAGCGGCGCAAGGGAAACGGTGCCGGCCTGGAGATTGTAGGTGCCACTGAGCACAACTTGCGCGATGTCACGGTGAGTTTCCCCCTGGGTACGCTCACCTGTGTAACGGGCGTTTCAGGTTCGGGAAAGAGCACGCTCATCGACGACATTCTTGCCAAGTCGCTCTCCCAGCACCTCTATGGCTCCAAGGAGCAGCCGGGTAAGCACAAAGAGGTGCGGGGACTTGAACACATCAACAAGGTGGTGGATGTAGACCAGAGCCCAATTGGCCGTACGCCGCGTAGTAATCCGGCTACCTACACCGGCATCTTTAATGCCATTCGCGATCTCTTTGCTGCTACACCAGAGGCTAAGGCACGTGGCTACAAGGCTGGTCGCTTCTCGTTCAACACCAAGGGAGGACGCTGCGAAACCTGTTCTGGTGACGGTGTGCTTAAGATTGAGATGAACTTTCTGCCAGACGTGTACGTTACCTGTGACGAGTGTAAGGGAAAGCGTTACAACCGTGAGACGCTCGAGGTGCACTATAAGGGCAAAACGATCTCTGACGTGCTCAATATGACTGTCGAAGAGGCGCTGGAGTTCTTTAGCCCAATTCCGGCTATTCGCACCAAGCTGCAGCTGCTCGCAGACGTGGGTCTTGGCTACATAACGCTTGGACAGCCGGCAACCACGCTGTCAGGCGGTGAGGCGCAGCGCATCAAGCTCTCTTCTGAGCTCTCGCGGCGCGCAACCGGCAAGACGCTGTACATTCTCGATGAGCCAACTACGGGCCTGCACTTTGAAGATGTGCGCAAGCTCATGGAGGTGCTCCAGGCCCTGGTAGACAAGGGTAACAGCGTACTGGTAATCGAGCACAACCTCGATGTCATCAAGTGTGCAGATTGGATTATCGACATGGGCCCCGAAGGCGGTACCGGCGGTGGAACGGTGGTAGCGACTGGCACACCGGAAGACGTAGCCAAGGTGGCAGTGAGCCACACGGGTTACTACCTCAAGAACCTCGTGTAACGAGAAAGAGGCCCCTCATGGGGCCTCGCAGGTTTAGGTAACGCGGGTAGGGACGCCTCGGCTGAGCTCGATGATGCTCCGGCCCTTCGTGCCTTCGATGGCGAAGGTACCAGAGGCGCGGCTGCTGATGGCTTCAAGGAGTCCACCGGCCCCACTGAAGGTTTTGCTTGGCTGTCCGTGCTTCCAGCTGGTGGTCGGTTTACAGATTGCAACCTGGCTGATCCAGCCGAGATTGTCTGTAGTTAGCACAACCCTAGAAGTGCCGTTTCTTGGCTGGAGGGTGATCACAATCGCCCCGGAGAGCGAGTTGACGTGGTCGGCAAAGGCGCGTGGGCACGTAAAGCGCTGTGGGGTTTTGTCTCCCAAAGGCTTGCAGCAGAATGGGTGTCGTTGCTCGATCGCTGATGAACCGGGCGGGCGAGATCTGCCGCGGAGGTTGGGGTTTTTGGTTTTGGCCATTACGCGGCCGCCTTGGCGATAACGAGCTCGTCGCCTTTTCCAGACCGAATGATCTGAACCTCGTACTCACCGCACCTGTACGGCGTGGTGGTGATGTAGCGAGCGCCTTGCTCGAAGGCCGTAGCCGTTTGCTCATCCCTGGGCAACGTAATCTGGGGAGGGAGGCCGGGGTGTGACACGATGATCACGTAGTGATCATCGGTTCGCCGAATTTTGGCGCCAACCGCGTTGCTTTGGCGGCCTTGCTGTAAAGAGAAGGTTCCATCCTCGCCACGTTCGAACTGGCTTCTGAGCGTGCTAGGAGAGAAGTTTTCGATGAAGAAGGCGGTTCCCGCCAGTCTGGATTGTAAGGTTCCTTGCATAGCTTTTTTTGTGTCCCTCCATAAGGGGGAGCCCAACGTTGATAGCATACCTTGGGCTGCTAGGCTAGAGACATGGTTGGTATTGATGAAGTAGGACGCGGAGCGCTGGCCGGATTCGTGGTTGTGGGGGCTGTGGTGCTTTCTGGTCAACCGCTCCCTCCTGGTCTTGTGCTGCGCGACAGTAAGCGGGCCACGAAGCGGATGCGTGAAGCTGTGGCTTCGTACGTACAGCGCGAGCTTCCACACGTCGTAGGTATCGCTTCGCCGGCCGAAATTGATGCGCTCGGCATTGTTTCAGCTACGAACCGAGCAGCGGAGCGTGCCCTGGAGCAGCTTGGGGTAGACGAAGCCGTGCTGGCCGATGCGGGATTGGCACCACGTGGGTACAGCGTCCAAGCGCGCATCCGGGCCGACAGCACCATTCCAGCCGTAATGCTGGCAGCTAACCTTGCTAAGGTTTGGCGCGACACACACATGGCAGCACTCTCCTTGCAGCACCCTGGCTATGGGTGGGAGCACAACGTCGGCTATGGCACGAAGCAGCATCGTGAAGCGATTCGGATACATGGCCTTACTGATGAGCATCGACGTACGTTCTGCGCTATGCTGCGGCCATGAACGCACCACTCAAGCCTGGCCTCTACCGACACTATAAGGGCGGAATCTATCGTCTCGTGGCGGTGGGAAAGCTCGAGGCATCGCAAGAGGCAGTTGCCATTTACCACAGTGCTGCCATTGGCCTCACGAGTGGGCAGGGTGACTGGTGGGTACGCCCGCTCAGTGAGTTTCGCGAGAAAGTCGAGTACCAAGGTCGCGAAGTGGACCGCTTTTCCTTCGTAAGCGCCTAGAAAAACCACCAGCCCGAGGGCTGGTGGTTGGTGGTCAGTGTGGGAAGCTCTCGAGGAGCTCCTCACGTATGAGGATGTAGATTCGCCACTTGGTTCCGCGGCTCCCCACCACGAGCGCTTCGATGAGGTTGCCTGCGCTCATTTGCTCGACAAGCCAGGTGTGCTGCTGGGGGCTCCACCGGGAGAGGCTGTTTGGGCACTTCGTAGCCGGAATGCGCTGACGCGCAGCTGCCATGAGGTGGTACTCATTGCGGTCGGCTCGGTAGCGAACGAGCGGCAGCTTACCTCCTGAGAATGCTGATTCGAACGAGCCGAATTCAGGCAGCTTCCGGGTAGGTTCTGCAGCGGCTCGTTGCTTCTCCATTCGGAAGAAGCAGGGGACATGGTGTCGGGCGCGCCCGCACGGGGCGACTTGGCCGTAGGTTCTGATCATGGTTCCATCCTTGGAAGATGGAACGGTTCATCCGTGAGAAGTCAGGTTGTTGCATGTTCCATCCTTGGGCAGCTCTCGCTGCTTGGTAGACATACCACACCCTACCTCTTTCTGCTACCATCCATCTGTTCACAACCCGGTAAGGTCGGAGCAAGCGAAAGCTTGAGGAACGTCCGGGCGCGACGAGCGACCGTTGTTGGTGCAAGCCAACCCAGCGTGAGCTGAGCGATAGGACAACAGAAACTACACCGCCGATGGCCGCAAGGCACAGGTAAGGGCGAACCCGTGCGGTAAGAGCGCACGCTGCACCTTGGCAACAAGGGCAGGGGCAACCCGAACGGCGCGCAACACGGGCTGGGCCTCGTGCGTCAACGACGCTCGCGGAGACACGAGGATCCCGTGGCTGAGAGAGATTCCGACCACCTGTACTCCCGTGAGGGACGCAGGCACAGAACCCGGCGTACCAGCCGGGTTGTGACGTTTCTAGGGAAGTCGGTACTGCTCCAGCGTCTCCCGAGCAATGCCGGAGTGACTACCTCCGCCGCCTTGTGTCCGGAAGGCCTCGGTAGCATCTTTGCCACAGAAGGGGATGATACGACTCCTGCCACCAGGGTGCTGGTTGAGGTAGTCCGTTACGTCGTACCGTGCACCGCTAATCGTAAGGATGCAGCGATCAGCCTGGGCACTGCCAGCCTGGGAAGGCGTTGGGCTACCTGCAACAGGTGGCTCGGGCTCTGGTGAGCTTGTTGTGCGGGTGGCGGCATACGCAAGAGCCACGATCGCGACTACGGTAATGAGAATGATGGAGGTGCGCATTGCTTGATCCTAGCAGAGTTTGGCAAGCAGCAACTTCCTGGCAGCATAGGAAAATGCAGCTTAGACAACTCGCTATAGCACTCCTTCTCGTTACATTCGCTGCACCCTGCATGGCTGTAGTAGAGACCCGCATTTCGGTGAAGGATCACACATTTGTTGTATACGCTACTCCGCAAGGCGCAACGTACGCGCAGGTGCGTCGTGATGCACCTTCGGCAGTGCATGTGCTAACAGGTGCATACTTTGTGAATCGAGATACTGGTGATTTTCGGCCAGTTGACTTTCTCCGAAGTGAAGGGCGCACGCTTGCGCCACACCTGCGGCACCGACGACCAATCCTCGCGTTTCCACGCAGCGGTCCACCGTTTATTACCAAGGATGCTGCCTGCTTACGCGATCCACGTGCGGTTCCGAATGCGCTTGCTGGCCACGGGTGGGCAACCTACCCAAACTGGCGTCTCGCCCGTCACGCCATTGTCCTAAAGGACGGCTACCTCATCGACCTTCGCTACAGGTCGCAAACCGCCCAAGGCGTAGTCGATCACATTACGCAAACGTACGGTGCGGTTCCATTCCTCTTCCTCGATGGAGGTTCAACGCTTGCTCCTGGCGCCAAGGGCGGGAGTTGGATCATCGTTCGCAGAAGGTAACACGGCCAGGCCCATCGAGGTCTGGCTTTTCCCTTCCCAGAGCCAAAACGTCCTGTCATGCTAGCTACATGCGACGCGTTCTCGTAACCCTTACCACACTCTTCCTCCTTGCGCCTCTGGGGCAGGTGCGAGGGATGGAGCCAACGTTGTTTGAGCCTGTGCCCATGGATGGACTACCGGCAGAAGTGCTGGATGAAGCTACCTGTCAGCCTATTGAGATCCTAAGCCCACTTGCAGCCGATGAGTACCTACCAGGTAGCGTCACGTTTGCTTGGGAGCCTGTAAGCAAAGAGTGCCTTGAAGAGCAGGGCATTGAAGAAGCGGTGTACCTTGTTCAGATCTACAAGATCAAGGCTGATGAGGAAACGATGTACGATGAGTTCAAGTCGTACGGCCCAGCTGAGGATCGTGAGCTTCTTGAGCCCGGGAAGTATCGCTGGGTTGTCAGTCTGCTTGCTGGGGAGCCAATGTTCTCGAGCGAGCCTGACCAGGAGCCACGTTTCTACATCATCGACGAGAGTGTGCAGGTTCCTACCCTTACTTCACCAGTTGGTGGCGCCTGGCTACCTGAGGGTTCTACCCTCCTTACATGGAAAGGCGAACCCACCATCTCTCGTGCAGACGTCTGCACGTGGAATGTGCGCTATGCAGAGGTTGATGCAACCGAGTGGATGCTCGTAGAGGGCATCAGCGAAACTGAGCTCGAACTCATCCTCGGGGGAGGCGTCTACGAGTGGCAGGCGCAGTGCGAAACCTACTGGGCGCGTGGCCCATGGGCTGAGCCAGAGCTCTTTGGAATTGATGATATCGCTCCAACGGTTGGTATCGCTGGTTCAACGCCCCTCACGGTCGCGCTTGGGGCTACGCTCCAGTTTTCCGGCACTGCCCAAGATTTGGAGAGCGGAGTCGCCAGTCTCCGTTTCCGAATCATCCAGGGGAGCACTGAGGTTCTCGCCTGGACCAATGCCGCATCGCTCGGGGCATTTGCAGGATCAGCTGTTCTGCCAGCCGGTACCTATGAGCTACAGGTAGAAGCTGTTGATGCAGTTGGCAATACCACCACGGCTACCCGAGCAGTCAATGTGGTGGTTCCAACACCCACGCCCGAGAATGGGGGTATTGGCGGTAATCCAAATGGTACTACCGTGGTAGTTGCTCAGGTGGCAGCCCAAACTGCGCCAGTACAGGTTGCTGTTTCTGTTCCTGCCCCCGTGCAGCAAGAGGAAGAGGTGGCGCCTGCTACTCCCAGCCCTAGTCCAACTCCAGGCCAAGGTGAGGTGGCTGGTGCAGCCACTGATGATGGCAATACGGGAAGTACCACCTTCTGGTGGTGGCTTCTCCTGACGGCAGTTGCGTTCTTCATCATCTGGTTCCTCATTGCGCGTCGTCGCGACGAAGACGAGCAGCAGAAGTAGCCTACCTGCAGAAGCGAGCCGGCCCTAGGGCCGGCTCGTTTTTCGTTAGGCGCAGAGGCGAAGGCCAATGCGGTAGGCGTTATAGGCAGGGTCTTCCGTTACCTCTCTGCTGCCAGGGGGCAGTGCAAAGGGAACTTCTGGTGCACGTGTGGCATGGCGACTCTCTACTTCGAGGATCCGAGTACCATCCTCGTACGTGTCCAGCGTGACGAGCGGATTGCCGGTCAGCTGCTCACGCTCCTTGCGAAAGCTTGGCGTACAGCTCGCAAGGAGCTGTTCCGCCGCTTCGCGCCCAAGGGCTGTAGTGAGCTGACGTCGCAGTGCGCCACTACCTGTTTTTACAACGAGCTCAGCACTGGTTTCGGTGATTCGCACACGGCTTTGTGGATTGAGGTAGCCTTGGCGTAAGAGCACGGGTTTCTCGAAGGATGCAGAGGGTCGCTCGGGAAGCACCCATCGTCGCTCGTGTTCAATGTTGAGCCAGTCTTTCACAACTTCGAGCGCTGCTTCAAGTTTTGCTTCGAGCGTTTCGAAGACAGGCACGAAGGAGATGCGGTTGCCACAGGCCTGTTGCCAGGCTTCGCGAGTACGCCCGCTGAGTGCCAAGGCTTCCTCTACTGAGGCTTCGTATCGCAGGACGTTATTGTCCTGCGATAGGCTCCCATGCTCGCTCATGCTCTCTAGGTAGAGGACATGATCGTACATGCTGCCCAGCGCCTGGAGGTCATACTCGCCGGTTACCAGCTCAAGTGGTAGGTGTCCAGGGAGGTATGCCCGCAGATCTGGTGCGCCCCGATCGGTGATCACGGCGCGCAAGCTAAGATTTCGTTCTGCGTGCGCGTGAGCGACCAGCTCAAGTGGAAGCTGTACCCCCAGCACCGCGTGCTGAAACGGGGCAATCCAGGTTTCGAAGGTGGGTGCGCAGGGTGGCAGGTGTGGCAACAGGCAGCTGGCAACTTCTGGCACCGTATGTACCCGCAGGTGCTGTTTGAGGTGCCGGAGCACCGAAGACTTGCCGCTCTCAGGGCCACCCACGATGGCAATCGTGGGAACGTGACGAGGGGTTTCGAGGTAGGTTTTCAGGAGGTTCATGGTGGGTTCCAAGTTGGGAAGGGCCAACACTGCTAGCTTGCCCGTGCTGATCTGCCATTGCGATTAAAGTCAATTTGAGTCAACTTGATGTTATGCAATTTCACGACGTGCAGCTTGGTGTACTTGGCAGCCTTGCAGCAAAGGGTCCCCAGCGATTTGGGCAGCTACGCCCACGTGACATTGAGACGAACCGGTTCTCCTACCACCTCCGCCGACTCCTCGCGCTTGGCTACCTGCGGCACCGAACCCCTTTCTACGAGCTTACGCCAGACGGCTATCGGTTTGCAGCCGGAATGAGCGAAGAGAGTGGGGCTCTGCGCACACAGCCGGTGGTTGTTTCTATGCTCCTCTTACGTAGTGAAGACCGAGTCCTCACCTGGAAGCGTAAGCGAGAGCCATTCCTGGGGCGGTATTCGCTACCGCACGGCAAGCTCCACCTTGGAGAGTCAGTAGTAGATGGCGCCAAGCGCGAAGCACTTGAAAAGCTTGGCATTGAAGTGCTTGAGCTGAGGCACCTTGGTAACGGGTACCTTCGTCTCTACGAAGGCAAAGTGATCGTTGCACACCTCTTTATCCACCTCACGGAGGTTGCAAGGTGGCGAGGGGAGCTTCCTGATTCGTGTACCTGGCAGGTGCCCGGCGAAGTTACTGAATCTGAAACCTTGCCAGGCTTTTCGGAGATTTGTGCAGCAGCTGAAACTTGGGAGCAAGGGCAGGGATTCTTCGAGATCTCCATGCACCTACCCGAACGCTGGCGTTCGATCCCTGGAAGGTAGACCTGCAACCTGATTTTCGCTACCGTACGTGAGCGTTGGGACGTGGCCAAATGGTAAGGCGGCGGCCTTTGGAGCCGAAGATTGTAGGTTCGAGTCCTACCGTCCCAGCCAAGAGAAGCAGCAACTGAAAGGTTGCTGCTTCTCTTGGCTTTACTCGTGACGAGAACCGGAGGTGATGGCCGTAACTGTCGCAGGTGTATGCTGTGCCTATGGAAAAATCCTTTATCTGGCTCGGCGTACTGGTTGGTTCTGCTGCTGGAAGCTACTTGCCCACACTTTGGGGAGCAAGCGCTTTTTCTGGCGTCAGCATCCTCTTTGGGAGTCTGGGTGGAGCTCTCGGCCTTTGGGCTGGGTTTGTTCTCAGTCAACGTATTGGCGAGTAGAAAAGCAAAAAACCTGGCCCGAGAGCCAGATTTCTTGTTGAGTTACTCAGCGTCCTCTTCGGCAGGCATTTCTGCCTCAGGCATCATTTCACCAGCCTCTTCTTCTACTGCTGGCGTCATTGGCATGTCCATTTCTTCCATGATGGTTCCTCCTGGGTTACGGATAGGGGGGACCTAACCACCCTACGGCGCGTGGGGCTAGTTGGCAAGTAAGACTAGCTAGCGCGATCTTCGGCTCAGGTACGCACTTCCCACGGAGGTGAGTGCCGTGAATGCCACCGCCACGCTCACGAGCATGTAGACAACCGCAACGAGACGAGAGAGATCAGTCGTTGGGTGTAGGTCACCATACCCAATCGTGGTGACAGTGGCGGTGCTAAAGTACAGCGCTTCCGCCCAGCTCCACCCTTCGAGGATGCGAAAGGTGATAGTTCCCAGGGCAATAAGGCCACCAAGGGCGGTCAGGCCAGACCATACACGGCCGCGCACCTGAGAGAGGGCTTCCTTTCGTGAGATCATGATGCTTCATGCTTAGGTGTATAGCGCTTTACGCACTCGACAATAATGGTGCGCAGAACCGAGAGATCGATATCGGAAAGCCGCTTAATGTAGAGGCAAGAGACGCCGGCTTTGTGCGGACCAAGCTTGGCTAAGTGGGGAGCGAGCTCTTCTTTAGAGCCGATATAGAGTGTCAGGTTTTGCTTACGCGAAGAAAACGCACACACCGGCCAGTCTCCTGAGTTTCCAGAGGCGTAGAGGTAGGGAGCAGTGCCAAAGCCAACTATAGCACTGCCCCACATCTTGGGGGGCTCGCCGCTGATTTCCTGCATGAGGGAGCAGACTGTGCGGCAGTCGCTCTGTCGCGTGGGTGATTCGATTGCACTCAGGTATGACTCAACAGAGGCATCGTTCTGTTTGGTCTTGAGCTCGTAGGCCATGGCACTAGACTAGCAAAACCACCACCGTTTGGTGATGGTTTGCGATGTCCGAGCGCTTCCTAGCTAGCGTGGACTGCCTCCGAAACCGTCACCACCTCGCATTCCTCCGTTTGAGCGGAGTATTTCAGGATCAATTCCCTGTGCTTTTACCCATGCATCCATTTCGCTGCGTTTTGCCTCCCTCTGGGTGCGCCGCTCCTCTCGCGTGAGATCTTTCGTGGATTGCATATCAGCCAAGCGTGCTGCGTTCATCTCAGCCAGCTTGGCTGTGACGGCGTCTGCCTGTACCTGGGTAAGCTTACCGTCCGTGACGAGCTGCTTGAGGTGCTCAGCGCGCTTGGTCTCCCTGCCAGCCTCCCGCAAAGTCCGCTCTTCTTTCAGGAAGCTCTGCACTTCGTCCTTGTTGAGGTTGAACTTCGCTGCAATCCGCTCTGCAAAACCACCGTCGTCTACAGGGGAGTGAGCGCTCACTGTGGCGGTGAATCCGGCTCCCAGTAGCGAGAGTGCCGCGGCACTGAGTATGCCAATTCGGGTACGGGTTTTCATGTGCTTGTTGGTTAGCTGCCAATTGGCAGTGAGCAGAGTGTGCACGCAGTTGCTGAGATAAGGCTGAGACTCCCTTTCGTCCGGCCATCTTATTCAGGAAACTCTCAGCGTTTCCCGCTACACTCGCGCTATGCGAGTACTCGTTGTAGAGGATCAACCAAAAATTGCTGAGGCAATTCGGCAAGGCTTGGTACAAGAAGGCTACGCGGTGGATGTTGTGCATTCGGGAGATCAGGGGCTGCGCTATGCCTCTACTGAGCCCTATGACCTCATCATCCTCGATCGCATGCTTCCTGGCACGCTGGACGGAGAAGGGGTAGTGCGCGCACTACGTGCGGCACGTGTAACGACCCCCGTGCTCATGCTCACGGCACGCACGGCTATTGTAGACCGTGTAAGTGGTTTGTCTGCCGGTGCAGACGACTACCTCACGAAACCGTTTGCGTTTGAGGAGCTCGTTGCGCGCCTGCAAGCGCTGGCGCGCCGTCCGCACCGATCTATTGAGGGAGCCTCTGATTTTGGAGATCTGAGAATTGACTTTGGCACTTACGCTGTCACGCGACAGGGAGTGTCTATTGAGCTCTCGCAGCGAGAGTTCCGGTTGCTTGAGTACCTTGTGCGCAATGCCGGGAAGGTGGTGAGTAAGGAGCAGATTATTGGTTCAGTATGGGACTTTGATGCTGATGTGCTTCCCAACACGGTGGAGGTGTACGTCGGCTACTTGCGCCGGAAGCTCGAGGCACCGTTTGGGAGTCAACTCATCCACACCGTACGTGGATTTGGCTACCGCTTTACTCCACTATGACGCGCTTCCAGCAAGCCGCTCTTCGACTCACCGGCTGGTATCTGGCCGTACTGGTTATGGTGAGTTTGGCGTTCAGCATTGCGCTCTACCGCTTTGCCAGTAATGAGGTAGCACGTGGGGTGGATCGGCAGGTTGGTGCTCTCCAGCGACTCCCGTTCTTGAGTCAACAGGATCTCCGCGATATTCGTGCAGGACGTGATCTGCTAGTTGAAGAGGGTAATCGAGCGCTAGTGCAGAAGCTTGCTTGGTTTAACCTGGCAGTCGCGCTTGTGGGAGGCTTGGCAGCGTACCTCCTTGCAAGGCGAACCCTCGAGCCTATCGAGGAAGCGCACTCGCACGAGCAGCGCTTCGTTGCCGACGCGTCTCACGAGCTGCGTACACCACTTACCGTGCTGCGGAGTGAGCTTGAGGTATCGCTTCGCAGTACGAAAGCCACGAAGGAAGCCCAGCGCCGAACCATTGAGAGCAGTCTCGAAGAGGTGGTGCGACTTGAGCGCCTCACTACGAGCCTGCTTGCACTTAGTAAGGGAGAAGCCGTCCTCTCGCGTAGTGATTTAGCGCCTGTCTCAGTGTCGGCGGTTGTGGAGAAGGTGGTAAAACGACTTGGCCTGCCAGACGACCGGGTAAGAGTAGAGGCAGGTAGTATTCGCTCAGAGCCAACGCTTCTCCTGGAGCTGCTCACGATCCTCATTGATAACGCAGTCAAGTACGGCGCAAACGCACCAGTCTGGGTGCGGACAAAGCTCGAATCAGGCAAGCTCGTGCTTGAAGTAGAAAATGAAGCATCGCCGCTGGCACCTGAGGTGCTCGAGAATGCCTTCGAACGCTTCTACCGTGGGGATTCGTCGCGCTCGAGCGAAGGAATGGGCCTTGGGTTGAGTATTGCACAGGGTCTCACCCGCAACCTTGGTGGCACAATTCGGCTCAAAAACACGAGCAACGGAGTGCTGGCGCAGGTTGCACTGCCACAGTAGAGTAGAGGTATGTCCACACCATCCTTCACAGGCCTGAAGCGATTCAACCTGGTAATGGCCTTCCTGCACTTCGTGCAGGGCGTTGCCATGGTTGCTCTCAGTGCCGACCGACTGTTTCCCGTAAGCGTCTCCTACCTCACCTTCGATACCCGCCTCAATACGCTTGTGCCGGCGAGTACCACAATTGCGGAGGTTTCACTTACCTGGACGATTGCGATTTTCCTCTTCCTGAGCGCGTTTGCACATGTGTCTATCGCTACTTGGTATCGCGCCAAGTACGAGGCCGACCTTGCGAAGGGCATAAACCGCGCGCGCTGGTGGGAGTACACCTTCTCCGCCAGCATCATGCTCGTGGTAATCGCCTTCCTGTTTGGGATTTACGATCTGGCGGCGCTGCTCATGCTCTTCTCCCTGGGTTCGGGGATGAACCTCATGGGCCTTGTGATGGAGGTATACAACCAAGGGAAAGAGAAGCCTAACTGGCTTGGATTCAACATCGGCTGCTTCCTAGGCATCATTCCTTGGGTCGCCATGGCAATCTACTTCGTAGCTGCTGAGGTGAACTCAAGTATGGGGGTACCTAACTTCGTCTGGGTAATTTTCTTCTCGCTCTTCGTCTTCTTCAACCTGTTCGCAATCAATATGTGGCTGCAGTACAAGAAGGTAGGGAAGTGGTCCAACTACCTCTACGGTGAGCGGGCTTACGTCTGGCTCTCACTTGTGGCCAAGTCGCTCCTGGCGTGGCAGGTGTTCGCTGGAACACTCCAGCCATAGATTGTCTCACGGTGCGGGTATTTGAGGGTACTGTTGACGCGTCGAACCTCGACGAGCTCCTTGTTACTGGCTAGGCTGTACGCATGCCTGCCCTCGTCTTTGATTTGGAAACCGTCAGCCGACCCCTAGAGAGCTTTGATGAAGTCACTCGGCAGATTCTCATAAGTAAAGGAAAGGGGGAAACACCTGAAGAGATTTTGCTGAGCGCGGAGGAGCAGCTCACATTTTCGCCGTACACGGGCACGATCGTGTGTGCGTGCGCGCTCGATGCGGATACCGGCAGGGGCGGGGTATTTCTCGTGCTACCCGAAGGTGCGGAAGTGCCAGAGATGGCCCTCCCGGATGGCGTAAACCTCACTGCCGGATCGGAGAAGGAACTCCTCGAGTGGTTCTGGAGGCTCGCTGAGCACTACGACACCTTTGTCACGTACAACGGACGGGGCTTTGATGCTCCCTACCTCATCCTAAAGTCACTCATCCTGGGAGTGCGTCCTACGAAAGACCTCATGGAGGGGCGTTACCCGTACCAGCAGCGCTCAGCTCGTCACGTGGACCTGCAGGATGAGCTGACGTTCTTTGGGGCAATTCGGGCGAGTAAGCTCGCTATCATCTCGGCTGCACTTGGTATACCAACGCCAAAAGAGGAAATGGACGGCAGTCAGGTCGGGCCATTCTACAAGGACGGGCGGTACGCCGAGATTGCGAAGTACAACTACCTCGACGTGCAAGCAACTGCCGCGGTGTACCGTCAGTGGCGTAACTGGGTCATTCACTAGTAGTATGCAGCTATGACCGTTGAGCAACGGAGTCGCGTGTTCTTTGCTGGGCTCTTTCTAGGGCTGGCAGTTCTCCTCTATCTCTTTCTGCGCCCTTACCTTCCAACACTGCTCTTCACCGGACTTCTGGGCTTCTTGTTCCACCCGGTGTACGAGCGGGCACTCGGTTGGGTAAGGGGGCGACAAGGTGTTGCGGTGCTCATTACCCTGAGCGCTGTAGTTGCGACATTCGTGGCTCCGCTCGTGCTCGTTGGAAGCCTCGTGGCGCAGGTGGTTTCTGATGTGGCGGCCCGGCTTGCAGCAGCCCAGCCAACTGACCTGCTCAATCGGCTCGTTGAGC
>JALHQF010000007.1 GCA_022842085.1 Patescibacteria group bacterium
CTGATGCGCCCGCTCACCTTCTCCTGTCTGGTCAACCTGTGCCCCAACATCGCTCAGCTGCGGATCATTCCATATCACCTCAGAGAGTCGGTCAATAAGGTATCCACTCACGATACTGCCACTCCTCCAGGCCTCCACAGTTGCCCGTGCATCAACAGGGAGCGGTGCTCGTGCGAGCAGTTCATAACCTTCGCCGATCGCTTGGAGCATCCCGTACTCAACGGCATTGTGCACCATTTTGGTGTAGTGGCCAGCACCGAGTGAGCCAACATGCACGCAAGCATGGTGACCCTGCAGCGCATGCCAGAGTGGTGCGAGGCGCTTTGCGCTTACCTCATCGCCACCAATCATCAGTGCGTAACCGGCATCACGACCTGTAACACCGCCGCTTATCCCTATATCGTGGTAGGTTGCCGGCTGCACCCGCTCTGCATAGATACTCGCATCTTCCCAGGAAGCATTTGCTGCATTGCACACCACATCGCCGTCGCGAAGCAGGGGGGCAAGCCGTTCGAGGATCTCATCGGTAGCGCTGCCTGCCGGTAGCGCCAACCAGTACACTCGTACAGATTCTGCGCGCGTAAAGTGAAACTCACGGGCTCCTGCGGCAAGAAGCGCCTCCTGCTTCTCTGGTGTGCGGTTCCATACCGAAACATCGATGCCTGCTGCAAGGAGGCGAGCCGCTACGCCAGCCCCCATGCGACCGAGACCAAGAACAACAACCTGCATACCTCTAGCCTACGGTATGTGCACACGTACCGTCGACAGGACACCAGCTGGCCAGGGACACGCCTGCCTCCGGGCCATCCGTTCCTGAGAGGTAGGTTGGTATAGAGGAGGGCACCTGTAGCTGCTCAGCAAGCTGCCACTGCGCATCGAGGGCCTGACGTGAAACCATTCCTTCTCTCTCCTCCGCGAGAAGACCACGCATAAGCTCAGGGTAGCCATTAGCCATAGGCGAAGCATCGCTGAGGCGGAGTGACTGCACACTGCCATGGTGCCGAACTCGAAGAATAGCCTGCTCGTCTGGCTGTACTCGTACCCCAAGGGCATTCGGGTAGGTAAACTGAACATGCACCTCAACCCGATGCTCACGTAGACCCTTTCCCGCTAGAAGGTAGATTGGTACCCCTCGCCAGCGCTCGCTCGGAATTTCAATCTCGGCAGCAACGAACGTCGGCATCGCGCTGTCCGGCAACTTTCCGAAGACGGATCGCACAACACGAGCACCCTGGAGTGCTCGAGCGCGATTGGCATCGGAATCGCAGGTAAGGTACGCAAGCATGCCAAGTACATGACTCTGAACCAGATCTGGGACAACCCCTGCCCCAAACGCCTCTTCTCTTCCGCTCGGCAAGCTCGTCTCTTGCAGTACAACCTGGATCTCCTTAACGTGGCGATGAGACCACGCGGCTGCAAAGAGTGGGTTTGCAAACCGCAGCTCTAGCAGGTTCTGCACCGTTCGCTTTGCGAGGTAGTGGTCAACCGCTGCCACATGCGACTCCCCAACGAGCCGCGCAGCAAGATCGTAGTTTGCAAGTGCCGCTTCACGTGATGTTCCATAGGGCTTCTCTAAGATTATCCAGTCGTGCGGTTGCACCCTTCCAGCGAGGCTCGAAAGAACAGATGGGTACTCGGCTGCAGGAATGGCAAGGTAGATGAGCTTTGGTCCAGCTGGGAGCTGGGGATCCTCCGTAGTTGCAAGCGTCAAGGGGCGGCTCGTAGGAATCTCCTCTGGTGAACGCACCTTGCGACTTACCCCATGAATAGCAACATCCGTGGCTTCAAGCGCCGGGAGAATCCGGGTTTTCGCCAGATGCCCGCCGATGCCATAGATAACAACGGTTTTCACTGCTGACCCTGCTGGAGCTGCTGCAAGAGCTGATCGATATCCTGCTGAGCACTCTGGCTACTATTCAGTTGACTGCGAAGCTCTTCGGGGATAACCGCTTCTGAGACCACGTCACCAAGCCGATTGAGGTGCGGCTGGAGCCAGCTCAGACCACCGAGTGCATTAAACACCCAGAAAAGTGCACCAAGAATCACCACACTTCCAAATGCAGCGCCTAGTACGCTCATGATGCCCTGCAAGAAGGAGCGACCTGCCAGTCGCCACATGCTTCCATAGGCGCGCTCGGTAGCCTCGGCAAGCCGAATCAGCAACTTCAGCTGTGCTTCAGGGAGGTGGTCTGGGCTTGCTTCTGGCATAGAATATGGGGTACGTACCTAGGGTATGACGATTCGCGGATTCTGGGAACACCTCACCAAGCCGATCATCGGCCTCGCGCCGATGGACGGCGTAAGCGATGCTGCGTTTCGTTACATCGTGGCGAAGTACGGTCGGCCGAGCCTAACGATTACCGAGTTCACAGCTGCTGAGGGAATACGAGCAGGTGCTGTTCGTGTGTTAGACGACTTCCGCTTTAGCCCGCTTGAAAGGCCGGTGGTCGCACAGATCTTTGGAGCAGATCCATCCGCATTTGCCGTAGCAGCTTCTGTGGCAGCCGCCCTGGGTTTCGACGGTGTTGATGTAAACATGGGCTGCCCAGCCAAAAACGTTACTCAACGTGGGGCAGGTGCTGCACTCATTCAAGATCCACAACGAGCGCTGCAGATTCTTGCTGCCACACGGCAGGGTATTGATCGCTGGTACGAAACTGGATCACTCGAGGCCTGCGGCATTCCAACCTCAC
The DNA here is from genome assembly GCA_022842085.1 of Patescibacteria group bacterium. Taxonomy (GTDB): domain Bacteria; phylum Patescibacteriota; class UBA1384; order CAILIB01; family CAILIB01; genus JALHQF01. Next base: position 2,694 of record JALHQF010000007.1, read on the forward strand.
TCCACCCGGAGATTCTGAGTAGGCGCGAAGCGCTGGGAAACCCTGCCCCACAACCTCTGCCACTTAGCGTGAAAACACGCCTCGGCTACGAAGAGAGCACGATCGAATCATGGGTTCACACGCTCTGCTCACACCCTCTTGCAGCGCTCACGATTCATGGACGCACGTTAAAGCAGCTCTACACTGGAAGTGCAGACTGGGAAGCGATTGCGCGGGGGGCACATATCGCCCGCGAAGCTGGACTTCTTGTACTTGGTAACGGTGACGTGCAATCGCTCGAAGATGCGGGAGTTCGCATTGCAACGTATGGGGTGGACGGAGTGCTCATCGGCCGAGCGAGCTTTGGTAACCCATGGCTCTTTCAAGGACGTGAAGCAAACTGGGAAGAGCGTCGTGCGGTTGCGCTCGAACACGCTCGCTACCTCTGGGAGATTACCAATGGCCATGCCTTCGTTCGAATACGCAAGCACCTCGTAGACTACTGCAAGGGATTCGAGGGGGCGGCTGATACGCGTCGACTCCTCATGCGTACGGAAACCCTCGCAGACGTCGAGGCAGTTCTGGGGTAAGGTTGGTATATGCCCTCGCTTGCCCTCGCCGCCCTCTTTGGTGCTGTTCAGGGAGTTACAGAGTTTCTCCCCATTTCTTCAACAGGACACCTGGTGCTGCTACAAGAGCTCTTTGGGCTTGATCCGGCGCAGTTTGGCCTACCGTTCGACCTCTTTCTCACCCTTGGTACGCTCTTAGCTGCGACCTGGTACCTGAGGAGAGATCTTGTGGTAGCCCTGCGGGAACCACAGAAGCGATTCTGGCTCATCGGAACTACGCTCGTTGTTGCCCTGATCGGGTACTTCGCAAGCGACCTCGTCTCAACATCACTTCGTTCACCTGCCGTAGTGGGCACAAGCCTCATTGCGGTCTCGTTCTATATGCTTCTCGCCGAGCGACTCGCTCCTGGCAACGGCCCACTCACCGGGCAGCGTGCGTGGGCTACAGGCCTAGCTCAGGTAGTTGCCTTTATTCCCGGCGCTTCGCGTTCGGGAGTAACAATCGCCACGGCACGCCTTTTGGGCACCGAACGAGTGACAGCCGCCCGCTGGAGCTTCCTCGCTTCGATACCTGTTACTGCACTCGCCGTCGCAAGCCAAGTACCGAAGCTCGCCGAGGGCGCAATCCTCACAAACCCCGACACCTTGAGCTTCTACCTCACAGGATTCGTGGTCTCGCTCGTCACGGGCTACGCAGCCATTGCATACCTCATTCGCCTCCTTGAACGCGTGGGACTTGAGGTGTTCGTGCTCTACCGCATCGTACTCGCCTGCATCGTGTTCGGCACGCTGATCTTGTAAGCTAAGCTGGTGACTACCCGCCTCACCCTCGTACGGCACGCTAAGCATGCCTGGCAGCATGAGCACCGACTTGCCGGACACACCGAGGTGCCACTTGCACCCGAGGCTCAGGCACAGATTGGCGAACTGACCCACGTGCTCCGCACACATGGGACCTTTAGCCTCGCGTACACCTCTCCCCTCAAGCGCTGTATTCAGACCATTGCTCCTTACGCGCGCCACGCCAAGCTGGGCATCCACGAGATTTCAGCACTTCGCGAGCGCGACCTTGGCAGCTGGGAGGGACGCTCCTTCGATGAAGTTCGGGCACAAGGCCTCCCCTACGCTGCCTACGACGGAAGTGTCCACATTCCTGGCGCAGAGCCGCTTGCAGATGTGCGTGAGCGGTTACACGACTTTCTTGCCCATGTTCTGCGCCACCACGCTGGAGAGCGAATCCTCGTCTCTACCCACGCCGGCGTACTGTTTGCGTTGCAGAAGTACCTCGTTGCAAACCCACCCGAGCACCCGTACTGGATTGAGAATGCCGAATACGTCCACGTAGTACACGACGGCACGCGCTGGCTCTGGGGCGGGAAACTCTAGCTCACCGCTACTGCTGCCGAAAGAGCAGGAACAATGCGCGGATCAAGTGGGTCTGGCAGAATACGATCTACCGAAGGAGGCTCAATGCGAGCGAGCGCCCGTGCGGCGGCATACTTTTTTTCTTCTGTAAGACGTGTAGCGCCAGATTGCACGAGCCCCAGGAATACTCCCGGAAACGCCAGGACGTTATTCACCTGGTTAGGATAGTCCGACCTTCCCGTTGCAATGAGGAAAGCCTGCGAAGCCTCACTTGGGTGCACCTCAGGCTCTGGGTTTGCAAGGGCAAACACAATGTCTCCAGACTTCACTCGTCCTCGAAACGCTCCGGCTACCGAAACGCCAATGAGTACCGTTGCTTCCAAGAACGCCTGCTCGACGCTCCGTGTTGGCACAGCGACTTCGAGCTTCTCAGGAGTAAGGTCGGTTCGAGTGGTACTCACCACGCCCTTTGAATCCAGTACCACAACCTGCGTAGCTCCAGCTGCTTTGAGTGTCCGGGCAATTGCAATACCAGCCGCCCCTGCACCATGAATGAGAATCGGAGCCGAGGAGAGTGTATCGCCGCGCAGTGTGAGCGCATTGAGAAGGCCTGCGAGTACTACCACAGCAGTAGCGTGCTGATCATCGTGAACAACCGGAATGCCGAGGTCCTGGAGCGCAGCCTCAATGGCAAAGCAAGCGGGAGCCGCGATATCCTCGAGGAGGATCGCCGATGCATTGGGTGCAAGCGCGCGTACCGCCGCGACAAGTTCGGCAGGCACCTGGGTACCAAGCGCTAGCGGCAACGCGTCCAGCCCAGCAAGCTGCTGCAGGAGCAGCGCCTTGCCCTCAAGCACTGGGTACGCAGCCGCAGGGCCAACGTTACCTAGCCCGAGCACAGCACTTCCATCACCCACTACGAGCACCGTTGAGCCAACTCGACTGTAGGTAGCGAGAGGCTCACCGGCAGCAATCGCGCGGGAAACTGCTGCTACACCAGGCGAGTAGTAGGTTGCCAGGTCATCTCGATTCGAGATCTGCACTGAAGCGGTCTGGTGCAGCTTGCCCTTGCTGCGCCGATGGTCGTTGAGAGAGCGTTCGTCGAAGTTCACTCATCCACCGTATCGCAGAACCCAAAGGTAGGATACGGTTGTAGTATGCTCCGACCCCAACCCGGCCAACCCTTCCCCTCTTTTTCCCTCCTCAACGAGAACGAACGAGTGGTCACCCAAGCTGATCTGCTCGGAACATGGACGGTGCTCTATAGCTACCCGAAGGACGATACCCCTGGATGCACCATGCAAGCCTGCTCACTCCGCGATAGCTATGAACACCTCACCTCAGCGGGCGTTCAGGTTATTGGGCTGAGCCCAGATAGCCCTGCAAAACACCGGGCATTTCGCGAGAAGTTTTCCCTACCATTCTCACTGCTGAGTGACCCAGATCACGTGCTCTCGAAAGAGCTTGAAGTCTGGGTTGAAAAGTCGCTCTACGGCAACAAATACCTTGGCATGGAGCGAACCACCTTTCTCATCGACCCCCAGGGAGTAGTTCAGGCAGTACTGCCGAAGGTAACACCTAAGGGACACGTACCAGCGCTCCTTAAAGAGCTTGGGCGCCTTGGAGCATCCGCCCAAGCGCATACGTAGCTTGGGCACGCCACACGGCGTCACGGTACGCGGCGGCCTCGTAGGCAAAGAACGTCGGCATTGCCGTGCAAGCGGTTTCAATCGCGTCACACACGGGAGGCACAACTTCTGCCCAGTACCGCCGTGGATCGGGATCACCTGGCCCATGTAGGTGCACTGGGAGCGTCGCAACACTGTGTGCGAGATCATCGCGCCAGTCGTGGAGGTCGTCCAGGAGCTGACGTGCAGCGAGTACCGGAAGTAGCGATGCGTATGTGACCTCTCGATCGCTCGACGTGACAGCAACCAGTGCCGCCACAGCCGAGCTTCGTTTCCATGGGGCGTACGGATCGCTCTCTCCCAGTGAGGCCTCAAAGGAAGCAAGATGCGCTTCAAGATAGGTTTTCACGTCATCCGGCAAGTGGCTCAGGCACCTCCAAATGAGCCGTTGCGCCCACAGGACAGCGGGCAACACCTCTACCCCAAGCTCACCGTCTACAAGGTGATCAGCGAGGGTGTAGCACACCCAAAGCCAGATATAGGCCTCAACCTCACTGCGCCTGGCGCTACCGCTAAAGAGCATCCAAGCCGGCATTCGCCCTAAGGGATCGTGCGCCTGCAAGGAGCGCAACACTCGCTTCGCACTACGCGGCATTGGCCGACTCATGAGGCTGGCATAGATGGGTAGCCGTTCGGCTGGCGGCAACCGACGCGGCGCACTCATTGCCCGTCCGTAGAGGAGCACGCACGCCCGTAGGTGCTCATCAACCCACACACCATCACGCACTCCCCTCCTGCGGAGCTCGTCAAGGTGCTGGGCAAATGCCGGCAGATCAAGACGGCGCTCCCGGATTTGCAGCACCCACTCACCTGGACTCATGGGAAGGTGACCCGCACAACTGTTCCCGTTCCCCTGGCAGGGCTTGAGACTTCAAGGAGCGCACCATGCTCTCGGAGAACGTCGCGTACAATTAAGAGCCCGAGACCATGCCCCGGGCCGACCTTGCGTGTTCGATTCCTGGCAAGACCAGGGCCATCATCTTCGATCCGCCACCCATGCTTTTCGATTCGAACCTCGACTCGAGTTGCCGCAGCCTCAATGGCATTCTGGACGAGGTTCTGGAGTGCACGTGAGATACCAAGAGGATTTCCCGATACCGTCCCCCTCCCCTGCACAGTACAGGTTATGGCTCGCTCGAGTGCCAAAGGAGCAAGTGACGCCACAACTCGACTTGCAAGCGGCGCAAGCTGAACCAGCTCGGTAGTACCCTCTCCTCGAACACTGCGACTCACGTCCTGAACATACGAGCCGATGTGCTGTGCTGTCGCTTTTACAGCCTTCAGCTTTGCTTCAGTTGCCGACTTTGCCGGGCCTGGCTTCTCATCATCAAGGTAGGTTGCAAGTGCAGAGAGTGGTCCGGCCAGATCGTGGAAGAGCTTGAGTGCCTGTCTGCCCACCGCAGTAAACGCGACCAAGTCCTGCTCTCGAGTGCCATGGAGCTCGCTGAGAGCGGTCGCACGCTCAAGATCTCGCGCCAAGAGCAGCTGGCGCTCTCTTTCAAGGATTTCTACGTGCTGCTCTGTGCGAGACATTGCCTCGCGCAGCTGACGATGAAACCGTGCAAGCACAAAGAAAATAGTCAGCACGATGGCACTGAACACCACCCCATCTGCACCAGTTGTTGTGTACTCACGCCAGGAAGTACTTGGCGGAACCTGCTCTTGCCAGAAACCAAGAAGCACAACTAAGCCAAGGAGTATTGCCAGCCAAAGTGCGGCGTAACGACCTGGAACTAGGGTAACCGTAACAACGCCCGCGAAAACGAGGAGAAGGAGCCCGTGGGGAAAATCGATACCCCAGCGCATGAGTAGCAGGATCGGAATTGCACTCGTTGCGAGCACAAGTAGCCACGCACCATATTTCTCCGACTTGTTTTCGTATACGAAGTAGCCCGCAAGCAAGAATAGACCAGCATATGCTGAATTTGATTCCACTGTGGTTGGGCTATGATTCTGAATTGCATAGAGCGTAAATAAACTAATGAGGCACGAGGTCAAGATCGCTGAGGTAGCAATAATTTTTGTCCTGACCCCATGCATACATTTACCTACTTACGCTAGTACCAAGGTAGCCACTGCTCTTCAGTCTGAATCAAAGCCTCTTCAGTTGGTGCAAGTACAATCTGCTCGAGAGTGTTCATGGTGATTTCTCCTTTCTGCCGGCAGGTGGATCCATGCCGAGCCGATATCCAAAGCCTTTCACCGTGTGCAAAAGAGGAAAGCAACCCGCGCTATGAAGCGCTTTTCGTAGCGCAGCAACGTGCACATCTACCACATTGCTTGCCTCGCGGTTTGAGATGCCAAGGGTGTACTCAATAGTAGAGCGACGCACAAGGCGTTCTGCCTGTGTTAGCAACAGCTCTAAGAGATCGAACTCACGGCGACGGAGGCGCATCACCTCACCGCTACGCGTAGCGATTCTCCCCACAGGATCGAGGACGATATCTGCATACTGTATGCGATCTCCCACGAGACGCACAGGACGACGCATGAGCGCCCTTACACGAGCAAGTACTTCAGGAATAGTGGCTGGCTTCGTAACGTAGTCATCCGCACCTGCATCGAGCGAAGCAACCTTTACAGATTCCTCGAGAATTCCTGAGAGAATCAGGATTGGTTGACTGTACCCGCGAGCACGCCACGTACTGATATGCGCATCAGCTCGCCCGTCTGTAAGAGACAAATCGAGGATCGTAAGGCTCGGCTGCTGCCCGAGTGCTGCATCGGCCTGGGAGCACGTCGTAACGAGCTGTGATGTGTAGCCCTCTTGCTCTAACCGAGCGCAAAAGCGAGGACCAAAGAGCGGGTCGTCCTCCACCAAGAGCACATCCATGTGCTTACGCTACCAGCCCAAGATGAAATTAGGATGAAACCTAACTCGTACCTGTAATTACGTCCTCGTAGAGGGCAAAATACTCATCAAGTGCCCGTGCACGGTCGTGGGTTTCGGCGAGTGCTCGTGCAGCTTTTGCCATAGGTATACGATCTCCCGAGAGGAGCTCAAGGAGCGCATCGGCAAACGCATGCGGATCACGGCTCTTCACTGCTCGCCCAAACGTGGGGCGGACAAGCTCGGGGAGCGCCCCTGCATCAGCGACGACAATAGGAAGCCCAGCCGCAAGTGCCTCGATTGTCGCTATGCTCTGTGTTTCGACCGTGGAGCTAATCCAAAAAGCATCACTCAGGAGAAGCTGAGTACGAACCTCTTCCTGACTCAAAGAACCCGTAAACGAAACTACCCTTGAGAGCTCTGCATCACGCACCCACCGCTTGAGCGCGGGCAGTGCCGTACCAGTCCCCACAAACACGAATCTGCACGGCTGTACTGCCAGCACATGGGGAATCGCCCGCACCAGGAGCTCTAGGTCCTTATCAGGATCAATCCGTCCAACCGATATAACCACCGGCACCTTCGCCCAAGGATGGTAGGTCGGAGTATCCACAAGCTCCACCCCGTTGCCGATTGCCCGGAGCGGTACGGTAATTCCTTCTTGTGCTAGCTCATCGCGCGTCGTAACGCTCGGCGCTACCACAACAGAACACTTGTTGTAGAAACGCACGGTAACGGCACGAATAATCGCCGCATACTCGTTTCCAAGCAGGCCAGAGGCCGGAACATAGGCGGCGGCTAAGTGTGGTGAAAAGTGGTAGGTACCAACACACGGAACCTGCTTTCGATTTGCATAGGAAACACCCGCCTGGCTGCATGCCCCCCAATCGTGAACATGCACTACATCGGGAGCGAAGTCTCGAAGCACCTTACTGATCGCTCGAATCGTAGGAACCGAAAGGCGGTTCCCTCGTGGGAGCGGATTGGCTATCGAGGGCTGGTAGGCCACAGTCAACGCACCTTTACGCTCAGTGGCCGCTGCTCCAGATTGGCTAGGGGTTACCACCAGGACATCGTGTCCGGCCGCAACTGCACCTTTCGCAAGGGCTTCTACGAGTACCGCAACACCAGAAACCAGTGGCGGGAAGGATTCGGCACAGAGAGCAATACGCACTCGCTCATGGTAGCCTGCTTGCTAAATCGCGCCTAGCCTTGACGATGAGCTCTGGAAGCGGATTTTATTGACACCCTCCGCGACACCTGGTAGACCCAGGTCATGTCTACCCCTACGCCTCCCAAGCCTGTTGAGCCAGCAGTGGAGCCACAGCGCTCTCGTGGTATTACCATTCTGGTAGTACTCCTCCTGGCCGCAGCCGTACTCCTCCTCTTCCTACGCAGCACTATCGCCGACCGGATCGCCGACTGGCGCACTGCTCGTGACGAGTCGAGTAACGCTCCTGCGTTTGTGCCGGTTGCACCTGCGGTAACCACCCCAACACCAAGCCCAACTCCCACCCCAACCGTAGTAGCTGCTGCTCCGGTATCGGCTGGTACGAACCTACCAAAGTCTGGGCCTGAGATGCTTCCGATGGCACTCGGCCTTGCTGCCACGCTCGGTGCAGGTGTCGCCGTAGCACGTTCAGCTGCGAGTAAGCGTCAGCTCCGCACGCGACGCACCAACCTACACCTCGGCTAAGGTACCCTCAAACCGAAAACCGCCCGGCATCCGGGCGGTTTTTGCTATGCTCATGCCTATGAACTGGTGGCTTATGAAATCTGAACCTGACACCTATAGCATCGACGATCTCCGGCGAGATCAGGTAGAGCCATGGACCGGTGTCCGCAACTACATGGCCCGTAACTTCATGCGCGACACCATGCAAGTAGACGACCTCGTGTTTTACTACCACTCGAGCTGTGCTGTGCCCGGAATCTACGGCATAGCCCGTATCGCATCACCGCCCTACCCAGACCCAACGCAGTTTGATGCTGCGAGTGAGTACTTCGATCCGAAATCGACTTTGCTCGCCCCGCGCTGGCAGCTGCGCGACCTAGCCTACGTCTGCCATGCGCCAACTCCACTCACCTTGGCAATGATGCGATCACGCCCCGAACTGCAGGAGCTTCTCGTGCTCCGTCCCGGGCAACGCCTCTCAATCCAACCTGTAGCACCAGACGATGCGCGGCAGATCCTTCGGTTACTTGGTGTGCGTCAAGGGGATCTCCAGCGCAAAGGTTGAGCCCTTTCCAAGCTCTGATTGGTCGAGAAACACCCGGCAGCTCATACCCTCCGCAAGCTTGCGGGCAATGTAGAGACCTAACCCTGTTCCGTGGCTATGCGACCTCGCCAGCAGCGAATCCTCGGCCTGGTGGAACTTCTCAAAGAGACGCGTCTGCTGCTCCTTGGCGATTCCCCTTCCCGTGTCGACAACAAGTAAACAGTAGAAAGCTCCACGTAGCTCACTCCGCACCTCCACCGAGCCCTCATCGGTGTACTTGATCGCATTTCCCACAAGGTTCGTAAGTACTTGGCTCACTCGGATCACGTCTGCAGCCACCGTTGCTGGTTCAACCTTGAGGGTGAGACGAAGGTTCTTGGCCTGCGCTAGGGAAGCAAGGCTACTCACCACATCTGCGGCTACCTCTTGAATTGGTATTGGACGCACGTCGTAGGTAACCTTTCGCTGCTCAAGCTGCACCACGTGCAGGAAGTCGTTTGCGACATCGGTTAACTGAGCGGCTGAGAGCTCGATACTGTGAATGTACTTTGTAGCCCGTTCGTTCGTCGATTCAATAACCTCATGGAGCATTTGGGCGTACCCCCGAATAGCAGTCAGCGGCGTTCGTAGCTCATGCGACGCAATCGAGAAGAACTCGTCACGTGAGCGGTTCAACTCCTCTTGTTCGGTAACATCAAGGAGAAGCACCGTCACACCCAAACACTTCGTGCCTTCGAGTACCGGCACTGCCGTGACACGAACATGCCGACCCTGGAGCGTTTGTCCACGACCTTCATAGGGAGTTTGCTTACTAATGGCTGCCTTAAGCGCCGTTGCAAGTTCAGGAATCTGCAGGTGACTCGCCAGAACACTGCAGCTTACTTTCTGGGAGGTTTCTCCAATTAACCATGTTGCCACGGTATTAGTGAGCACAACGCGCAGCTTTTGGTCAAAGATCATGAGACCCAGAGGCAAGCTCGCAATTGTACTCGAGAGTATAGCTTCCCCCTGAGCTACCTCGCTCTGCAAACCTTCGAGTACACGTCGATCTTGCTGGTTTCCCCGTAAGGTTACCACGGCGCCATGCCTACCCTTGCCAACCTGCACCGGTGCCACCGAGACACTCACGGCATGGGTACCAGAGGCACTCTTAACCTCGAGTCCTCTTGCAGCGCCATACGATATGGTCGCACCCGTTTGCCAGTGCTCTTCAATTGGATCATGAACCCCGGGTGAGGTGTCTCTCCATTGGAGCAGCTCGCCAATTGGCCGATTACCATCTGATGCCTTGAGACCAAGGAGCTTGCCTGCGGCGTTGTTGTATTCAACAAGACGCTGGTGGCCATCCAAAATGAGCACACTATCAGCGAGCGAGTCGAGGATGGTCCGTAGTCGCCTTCCTTGTCGGGCAACCTCTTCAGTTTTCTCTTCGATCGCTTTCGAGAACTCAGATTCGGTAATGCCTACATGACGGAGCTCCCGAAAGTAGCGGTCCGGCCAGAGCTCAAGGCAGAGCCGCGAGATGCGCCCGCTGTAGCTTGTATACATGGAGAGGAAAACCGGTCGCACCAAGCGCTCCGTTGCTGCACTTCCGAGCACATCTTCGAGCTGCAAGAGCAGTGTATCGAGGTTTTCCTCGCGGATGCTCCCCACGTGATCCCGCACCAGCTGCATCACTGCCTCAACGAAAGCCTGCTCAATATAGGAGCGCTGCTCTCGCTCTGAGGCAAAGAGAATAGCGACCTCGTGAGGGAAACGAACGTGGAGCACCTCACGGTGCACCAGCTCTCGAATGCGCTCTGGCGTAGTATGTTTCCGGCGAGCGGCAAGCTGCTCGTACCAGCTGTATACTCCGAGAAACGCAGCGGTATCTGTCCGACCTGCTAATCGAAGCTCACGCTGCAACTCTCTACGCTGCCCGGCACTCAGGTGCTTGCTGAGCGCACGCACAAGTGGCTGGCGAACCCAAAGTCGCGCACCCTGCGTGGCCTGCTTTCGAGGAGTGAAGAGCGAAAACATAGGAAAGATACTCAGCTAGCAGTATACGCTCCCTCCCAACCATACGCACCTTGCACGCCTCCCCCCTCAAAGCGCACACTGGCCTCAGGTACTCTCACAGCCATGGTTCACATTCCAAAGCATGCAGGACGACTCTCGCTCGTACTCCTCACAGTCTCGCAAGTTGCGTGGTTCTTCTTCGCAAGCAACTTCCCTGACGCGCGCTGGGTTGGCACCTCACTCCACGTGGTTACCTTTGCTGCAGCCGCGTACTACAGCTTTCTTGCAGCTCGACAAACGCAGGACAATGCCCGCATTGGCCAGGTCCTCAGCCTGCTTGGGATTGGCGCAGTGAGCTTTAGTATTGCCTCAGCAACCTGGCTCTACTACGTGTATGGACTACAAACGGAAGTTCCATTTCCCTCTTTGGCTGACGTGTTCTTCATCGGTACGGCTGTCAGCTTCTTCGTTGCACTTCTTCGCTGGGCCCGAGGTATCAGCATGGCGCTCACCCCACTTGCCGAACTTGCTGCCGGAGTGGCCGCGTTCGTCTTCCTCGGTACCTATGCGTATAGCTCGATCAGCTACCTTCCTTCACTAGAGAGTGATGCCGCAAAGGCAATTGCGCTCGTGGTTCCTTTCTTTGATACCGGCATGGCCGTGCTCGCTATTCTCATTCTGTTCTCAGTAAGCGGGAGCCTGCGCAAACGCCAGTTTCCCATCCTCGCGAGTGCAATTCTCCTTTTGCTTGCGGACCTTGTCTTCTACACCCGCGTGGCAAATGGGAGCTTCACCAACATAGGCGACCCCGCCGATCTCCTCTACGGCCTTACCGGCTGCAGCTTGCTCCTAGCTGGACTGATCAATTTTCAGGCAGTTCGCGCGTCTGCGAACAGCTAAGCCTCAAAGAATGGGTGCCGCAAGAGGGCGAGGATCGCAAGCTCTTCTTGCATCCATGGCGAAAACGCCTGCGGGTTTTCTGCCAGGGCCTGCTGAAGCTGCGTGAAGCTCACCCAACGCACTGCCGCAACTTCGTCTGGGTTTGGCACCGGAGTAGCATCGAGCTGTGCACAGAGAACCGGACAAACCTCATGCTCTTCGATTCCTTGGTGCACGGTTCGGTAGCGATAGTAGTTTACCAAGAGACGAACCTTGGACGGATCGATCGCAACACCAAGCTCAAAAGCAACCCTTCGACATGCCGCATCTTCTAGGGTTTCACCTGGTGCAGGATGCCCGCAGCACGCGTTGCTCCATGCTCCAGGCCACACCTGCTTCCTCTGCGAACGCTGCTGGAGCAGGTGCTGCCCTTGAGAGTTAACCACAAAGAGCGAGAATCCCCGGTGAAGATCGGTTTGACCTGCGCCTCCATGTACTACCTGCTTCTCACGCTCACCAATAGGGTCTCCCAGGGGACTAACGAGGGTTACAAGCTCTTGCATTAGCCCACCATAGCCAGAGAAGTAACAGTGCGCCAGGTACCAGGGTAAGCCAGAACCCGAAGGTCAGTGCCACCGCAAGCCAAAACACCGTCGCTAACTCAAGCGTGAGCATGCCGTAGCGCGGCACATTGCGGGGGGCAAGCTGCACAAGCACGCCCGCAAGGTAGCCGGTAAGGAGCCATCCCAAAAAGTTACTGAGTGGAATACCGTACCAGAAACCACCATATGGCCAACGCCAAAAACCAAGACCAGTTGCTGCCGGGGGATCAAGTACGAGATCGAAGAGCGTAAGGGCAACCGCAACGGCAAGCGCATGCAAGCGCACATCCCGCACTGTCGCACGCACAAGCACTGTGGCGGAGAGTACCTGCGGCACCCACGCCACCGGCACAAGCCAGGGTACTAAATCTGCGATCTTCCCACCCAGTCCCTCACCATAGGCAAAGGGCCCGTAGGGAAATCCTGAGGCAATTGAGCTGAACTCAAAGAGGTACGCCAGCAAACTCAGAACAACTACCACGCCGAAAAATCGCCACCCCTGCCGTGAGCGGACCCACGCCAGGAGCACCGGTGCTGCGGTGAGCCAAAGCGCAACCGCCGCACCGCCCCCACTTGCCTGCTGCATGTAGGGCGCAACGAAAAGGCCGCTCGCAAACGTACCAATAAGGAAGGGTATTCGAATGTTTCGCATCTCTTGCTACGGTAGCAGGAGATGCTCTCGTTCTCACGGATCCTTCAGATCTCACGGCCACGGTTTTGGATATACGTTACTGGTCCATTCCTACTTGGCTTGATCGCCGGCACGCCCGACATCGGTCGCCTTGGAGATCCTTGGCCACTCTTTTGGCTCGTCGCGTTTACACTCCCCTTTAACCTCCTCATCTACGGGCTCAACGACATCGCGGATTACGAAACCGATAGACTCAACCCTAAGAAGCAAGGATACGAACAGGTACTCGATAAAGAGCAGCATCGGAGGCTCTTTATCGCTGTGACCACAGCGGTGATCCCTTGGGCAGGAGCGCTCTTCTGGTTACCTACCACCCCACTCCTCTTCCTCGGGCTCTTCTTTTTCCTAAGCATTGGCTACTCGCTACCACCCCTGCGCTTCAAGGCGCGACCTTTCTTTGACTCCTTCAGCAACGTGCTCTACGCAGTACCTGGTTTCTTCGCTTACGCCCTCACGAGCGGTACGTTGCCGGCTACTTCGGTTGTTATCGCGAGCGCTGCATGGTGTGCAGCCATGCATGCCTACTCAGCAGTGCCCGACATCGAATCAGATCGGGCCGCAGGAACGCCCACAGTTGCCACTGTGCTTGGCAAATCAGGTACGACAGTGTTCTGTGCCATACTCTGGAGCGCAGCTGCCCTTGCAGCCAGCGCCACACTGGGCATGTGGGCACTCCTTGGCGCGGCTGTCTACCTTACAATGTGCGGAGGGTACGCCCTTGCAACCTCACACGATTCACTCATGCGCTGGTACCGCGTGTTTCCGCTTGTAAATACCGTAACAGGAGCCCTCCTTACGGTAGGACTCCTGCAATGGCGCCTTTAGGGCTAGGCAGCGAGGAAGAAGCGCTTCCCCTGTTTGCGAACCTTGCCCTGTGCCTTGAGACGTGAGAGCTGAGCTGACACATTAACCGCAGCAGTCCGTGCCTTTTCAGGGTACCGCTCAGCATAGCTCGTAACTAGGTCACGGTAGGCCATGCCCTCGGTACCACCGAGGCGAATCTGCTGAATGAGGTATTCTGGAACCGCAACACCATCACGCTTGCGACGCACGCGCGTCTGACGACCTGGCAGGCTAGTACCTGGCTGGGTAGCAAGGTTGAGGAAGAAGGCTGCAAGTTCAAGGGGCGTCCCCTCTACTGCGCGCCCGTCGGAAAACATGAGCTTCATAAAAAACGTAAGTACCTGTGTGACGCAGGAACATTAGCAAATACAAAATATAAATGCAATACCTAAACTCTTACTCTTTGGGAGGAGTTGATGATGTATCGTTTTTTAGACGTTTTCGTGCAAGCTGTGCCGATACGAGCACCATTGGCATTCCGATGCCTGGATTTGTGCCCGCGCCCACGTAGTAGAGGTTCTTCACTCGAGGGTGGGTGTTGTTTGGGCGCCACACAGCGGTTTGTCCGAGGTTGTGGGCAAGACCAAGCGCTGTACCGCCCTGACTGTGGTAATCGGCTTCAAAATCTACACCTGTGTAGCGCCGCCTCGTTACTATGCGCTCAGTCAGGTCAGCAATTCCAAACTGCTCAGCTATAAAGGTGAGAATTGCATCTTCGTACGCATCAAGCTGCTGTTCGGAAGGCTGCACACGTGGTGGGATTGGCACCAGAACAAAGAGGTTCTCGTGGTCCTTGGGCGCCACGGTTGGATCGGTAACCGATGGAGCACATACGTAGAGGCTTGGATCAGCTGGCAGCTCTGGCGTATCGAAAATCTGAGCAAAGTTCTTCTTCCAATCTGCAGAAAAAATGAGGTTGTGGTGGGTTAGCTCTCGAACCCTCCCCTTTATCCCAAGGTAGAGGATAAACGCACTCGGAGCGAGCACTCGACGATCCCACCATGCCTGGCTGTACACCTGATTTTCACCGCCAAGAAGGTGGGTATCCGTCCAGTGTCCGTCTGCATTACTGACTACAACGTCTGCTTCAAGCTTTGTGCCATCTGTAAGCTGCACACCTCGAGCCCTGCCGTTCTCTACAGCAATCCGCTCGACTTCTGCTTCAAGGCGCAACGCAGCACCGTGCTCCTGCGCCAACTTCCAGATGGCTTGTGGAAGCTCATGAATGCCACCCATCGGGTAGTACACTCCCATCCCAAAGTCGACGTGGTTCATAAGTCGGTAGAGCGCAGGCGTACTGTAGGGCGAGCTGCCAAGGAAAACGAGCTGGTAGGCCAACACCTTGCGGATACGCTCGTCCTTAAACCAGCGCTTGAGGCTCGATTCCATCGTGCGAAATACATCCAGCTTTCGCCCGTCCTTGAGGTTCTTGAGGGTGACAAAATCAAGAAGCGAGTCGTAGTTCTTGTATACGAACCCGTCAAGCGCCACTCGGTACTGCTCTTCGGTTTGGCGGATATAGGTACGAAACTTGTCTCCTGCTCCTACCTCCCAACGCTCAAAGATTGCTGCCGCATCGTCAACGTCGGCTCGGAAATCTACTAGCTCGCCTTCCGCGAACTTAATGCGGTAGCTTGGATCAAGCTTCTGCAGCGTGAGGTAGTCGGCAACCCTCTTTCCAAAGAGGCCGAAGAAGTGCTCGAACACATCAGGCATCAGGTACCACGATGGGCCCATATCAAACCGAAACCCATCCTGCTCAAACACTCGAGCACGGCCCCCAACCTGGTCGTGTTTCTCAAGTACCGTTACCTCGTACCCATCCTTTGCTAGGAGGGCTGCGGTAGCAAGGCCACCAAGACCCGCACCAATAATGATTGCTCGCTGCTTCATACCGCTATCCTAGCAGGACGCGCAGGCGTTGGAGAGGCTTGGTACGCACCGAATGATTCAGGTTGTCGTACATACTGACCCGCAGGTTGTGGTGCACGTACTCATACATCCGAATGGCGCGCGCAACTCCCCTGCGCATTTCGGGCGGAAGCCAGCTCAGACCCTGTTTTGCCACCACGTACCGCACCTCGGCCTCTTGGAGCAACTCCTCAATGAGTGCTCGGTACCCTGGCGTAACCTCGTGTGCGCGCAGCTGATCCACCGTTACGCCGTGACGCTCCATCCAGTCGAGTGGAAGGTAGAGACGACCACGTTGCTCGAGATCCTCACGTACATCTCGAAGGAAGTTGGTGAGCTGGAATGCTTCCCCAAGTGCCCGCGCCGCTGGAAGCGCCGTGTCTGGTGCACCGAGAATCCGCGCCATCATGTAACCAACCACCGTGGCAGAGCCAAACATATAGTCGATAAGGTCATCAAAGCTACTGTAGCCTTCGATATAGGTATCCCACTCCATACAATCGAGAAACGCGTCGACCCACGTATCGGGAATCGAAAACTCACTGCACAGAAGCGCGAAGGAACGTAGGATTGGCTCCGATTGATCACCCTGATCTCGCGCTGCCACCCACTTTTTTCGCCAGGCTGCCAGCTCGATTGCAGGATCCGTGCCAGGCGCTGGCTCGTCTACAAGGTTATCTGGGTAGCGCACAAAGGCGTAGAGCACGTACACCCATTGGCGAGTAGCAAAGGGAAGCTTACGGGTAGCAAGATAGTACGAGGTTGCGTACTGTTTCGTGATCGCTTCACAGAGCGCTATATCGCTCGCACTTGGCGCTTTCATGCGCTGCGCTGCTCAAGCATTACCACGAGCGCCTGCCACTCCTCCGCATAGAGAAGCCCAGATGGAACGTACGCCTTAGCCTGGGCGTAGCCATCTGCAATCTGTGTGAGCACTGCTTGCTGAGCACCACATGCTACAGCAACGCTCCTGAGTGCCTCGAGTGAACCCGTGGCAAGCGCCTCACGCCACTCCGCATCTGCGCCACACGCGTGTACGGCCTGTGTCACCGAAGTGTGCTGGTGGTGAGCAACATCGAGCCCGCCTGGTTTTCCAAGCACGTCATTCTCCTGGAAAAGATCAAGGTAGTCATCCTGAAGCTGGAAAGCGTAACCAACGGCAGTGCCAAAGTGCTCCGCAAACTCCATGAGGTGCTCTGCGCCCGCTACAGCAAAGCCTGCACGCATTGGACCAACCACCGAATACCTGGCGGTCTTCAGGAGCGTTTTGGTTGCAAACTGCTCGGCCGAGAGCACCGTATGAAGCGATGCGTCAAGGTCGAGCGACTGACCAAGCACCACCTCCTGCAGAAGTCGACTCACTTCAGGCAGAGCTGACTGAAGGGCCGGATCGCTCGTGAGCTGACGCCATGCCCAGGTGTACACCAAGTCACCCATAAGCATTGCTTGCCAGTCTGCATGGTCGCTTCCCAGGCGATCACGCAGTGCGGCATGAATGGTCGGCATACCGTGGCGAACGTCGGCACGATCCATAATGTCGTCATGGATCAGGGCGAAAAGGTGGATAAGTTCGAGGCTGTACTCCAGCTTGTCGGTTTGTACCGTCGCACCCGCCGACCGCGCCGCGAGGTGAGCAAGGTAGGGGCGAACTCGCTTCCCGCTTGCAGTACCAACTGCAAGCGTTGCGGTAAGCAGTGGATCAAGCACCGTGCCAGCTGGCACTACTTGCTTTGCATCTGCAATACACTCCTCAAGGCAAGCGGTAAACCGCAGCGAAAAGTCGTTTCGAAATGCTTGGTAGCTCATTGAGGATCACTACACAACCGGCAGCGAACGACTAAACTGCGCACGGTAGAGCTCAACGGTCGTAACAACCGCCACCATGAACACTGGCCCATACACTACACCCAGCACCCCAAAGTGGGCCACACCTGCAAAGAGACTGATAATGGTGAGCGCGGGGTGAATCGCAGACTCCTTTGGCACAAGCATTGGTCGGAGGATGTTATCGAGATTGAGCACAATCGTCACTGCACCAATGAGCACGACGAGGCCTTGCCAGATGTTTCCAGTCGCGAGTAGTAGGATGCCCACTGGTATGAGCACGATACCCGCACCCACCGGAATGATTGAGACCACGAAGCACACCAGCGCAAGGAACGCGGCGTACGGCACCCCGGCAATCCAGAGCAGAAGCCCCGCAATTAACGCCTGCAAACCAGCAATCACAAACGTACCGCGCACCATCGCCAAAGTCATGGTCTTGAGCCGACGCACGTAGAGTCGATCGAGAGCATCATCAAGCGGCGAGAGATCGTGGAGAAACGTACTAATGCGTCCGTAGTTCACTGCGATCGCCGCAACTCCGTACCCAACAATGAATACTGTTGGGATCAAGCTCACAAGGCTGCCAAGTCCAAGGCCACTATCGAACATGCGACTTGCCACTGTCGAAGCAGCATCTCGGGCGTACGTCACGAGGTCTCCAGCCACCAA
>JALHQF010000008.1 GCA_022842085.1 Patescibacteria group bacterium
AATCTCGCTGAGCGGTAGCTCAAAGGTGCAGACGGCACGGTCGAGGTCGAGGAAACTGGTGTTTACAAAGCTGCCACGGTGGCGGTTGGAGAGCTCCATGACGGCTCCCAGGTAGGCTTGGGGGGTTACGACCTCCAGCTTTACCCACGGCTCGCGTAGCTCCTTGATGCGCGTAACGTCCGGCAGCTCAGATGGGCTGGTGACCTCGAGCTCCTCACCACTAGTTGTTGAGAGTTCGTACGCCACACTTGGCACGGTACTAATGGTTTCGGCACCAAACTCACGCTGCAAGCGCTCGGTAACAATCTCGAGGTGCAGCATACCAAGGAATCCGCAGCGGAAGCCAAAGCCCAGGGCCGGGCTGTGTTCGGCGATGTAGGTGAGCGCAGAGTCGTTGAGGGCGTACTTGTCGATGGCGTCACGCAGCACCTGGTAGTCGTCGGCGTCGGTAGGGAAGAGCGAGGCAAACACCATTGGGGTTACCTTGCGGTAGCCACCTAGCGCCTCAGTTGAGGGTTTACGAGTGAGCGTGATGGTATCACCAATACCGATGTCCGCTACACCCTTGAGACCGGTAACGATGTAGCCAATCGTACCCGTCGGTAGCTCAGCTTCGGCGGTGCGGCGTGGAGCAAAGCGGCCAACCTCCAGGGCTTCGGTGGTGCGCTTGCCTTGAATAAGCGTGACGCCGTCACCCTTCTTGAGCGTACCATCGACGATGCGAACGTACGCCACTACCCCGCGGTAGGGGTCGAAAACTGCATCAAACACCAGGCCGCGCAGCTCGCCATCTGGATTGCCGCTGGGGGCAGGGGTACGAGCCACAATAGCATCGAGGAGCTCATCCACCCCAACCCCGCTCTTACCAGAGCAGAACACCACGTCTTCGGGCTTGCAGCCGATGAGCGACACGAGCTCGTCGCGCCGTCGCTCGGGCTCCGCGTGGGGGAGATCGATCTTGTTGATGACGGGAATGATCTCAAGGCCTTGGTCGAGCGCCTGGTACAGCACAGCGAGGGTCTGGGCCTGCACGCCTTGGCTAGCGTCTACCAGGAGCACCGCCGCCTCTACGGCTGCTAGTGAGCGGGACACCTCGTACGAAAAGTCTACGTGCCCGGGAGTGTCGATAAGGTTGAGGGTGTGCCCCTTCCAGCCCATGCGTACTGGCTGCAGCTTAATGGTGATGCCGCGCTCACGCTCGAGGTCCATCTGGTCGAGGAGCTGATCCTGCATTTCCCGTTGTTCCACAGTTTTGGTGAGCTCGAGCATGCGATCGGCCAGGGTACTCTTCCCGTGGTCGATGTGGGCAATGATGCAGAAGTTACGCGTGGTGGCCTGGCTCATACCAGGAGACGGTACCAGGTTTCTCTGGTCTCGTCAGGTGGGAAGGCTTCTGCTATACCTCGTGGCATGGGCATGAGAGATCCTTCCACTAGAGAATCTGGACTTGGTTGTCTGGTAGTTGTTTTGTTCGCGGTGGCTTTCTGGGGCTGCATCATCTACGTGGTGTGGTTCAGAGGGTAAACAAACCAAAACGAGCGTCCACCGGGCGCTCGTTTCTTGTTTTCTTTAAGGGAGGAGGGCGACGAGGGTGTCCCAGCCGCCACCTGGAGACTCTTCGTGGCCACACTGACCCGTTGGCTCTGCCTCTAGTCGGTCGCCAGGGCGCTCAACCTGCGCGTAGAGAGCATACTCGGTGGCACTCTCAGGGGTATTGGCGGCAAATCCGTCACTCTTGCAGAGCGTGAGGATAAAGTCGCTTGGGTGTGGCACCAGCCTGAGCGTAGCCGTGTCGTTGGGCAGGCTGGGGTCGGTGCGCACCTCGGTAAGGTAACCTGCAGCAACGAGAGCGTCGGCAATGCTCGACGACTGATTAGGGTAGCCGACAGTGCCCTTACGGGTGATGCCACCCGCACCTCCGCCGTTGTACCCCACACACGTGGCGCCGGTGCCGGCCATGTACCCGTTATCGGGGCCGGTGAGGCTGGCAGCACAACCCGCTCCTGTCGAAACGAAGTAGCTTCCATTCTTTGCTTTCCACTGCTCGAGCGCGGCGCTGTATGCAGCTACTGAATCACGACGGTTGGCGTCACGGCCGCGGGCACGAGACTCGGTGAAGTTAATCGTAACGAGCGCGGCGAGCGCGGACATCACGGTAATGGCGATGGCGAGCTCGATGATGGTAAAGGCTGGACGTCGAGTCATGGCTAGAAGCGGCGGCTGCCGAGCGCGTAGTTAAGAGTCTTACCAGTGAGTGGGCCCCGGGTTGGGTTACTGCTCGTTGTGGTGGTGTTGCAGTTGATTACACAGCTCTGCGTTGTGCCAACGGAGGCACTTGGGCTTGGGCTGGCAAAGATGGATCCGCTTGGGCTTGGGCTTGGAATGATGCTGCCACTCGGACTTGGCGATGGGCTGCTAGAGCCACTTGGGCTCGGCGAAGGAGATGGTGATGGGCTGGTAGAGCCACTCGGACTTGGTGACGGACTAGCAGAGCTGCTGGAACTCGGGCTCGGACTTGGACTCTGACTTGGGCTCGGAGTCGGACTTGGGCTCTGACTTGGGCTTGGGCTCGGAGTCGGACTTGGACTTGGGGTTGGACCCGTGGGGCCACTTGGGCCAGATGGGCCTGGGCCTGTAGGGCGCGTGCCAAGCGTGCTGCCCGTTGTTTGGTCAGTAACTAGAATCGATCCTGTGTTTGTGCTCGTAAACGTGACGTAGATCGACTGGGTTGGATCGATGTACGGCTGGATAACCAGGGTGTTTCCGGTGTTCGTGGCCTGGGTTACGAGGGTGTTACCTGAGACCTCGGTGTTGACACTAGTGGTAGGATTTCCACTGCCGCTTGGCGACGGTGACGGGCTCTCTGGTGGCGATCCGGTCGTGCTGGGACTAGGGCTTGGGTCATCTGGTGGCTGTGAGCACACTGGCAGCTGCCCATAAGGAATCCAGCCTCCTGTGGTTACCCCTTGACCAGCGTACTTAAGAGTTCCGGCTTCTTGTACAACAGCACTAACAGTCTCCGTACCACAAATCGTGCCGCAGCAAGCTGGATCACACTCTTCTCCAGGTTCTCGAACACACAAACCGATCTGACCTATTGCTCCGTCTGTGCTAGGGCAGCCTTTCGGCCGCTCGTACGAGAACACTACTTCCGGTATATCATGGGTGAATCGTGTGTCGGTACAGAGACCGTAGTTGAGGCCAGTAACACCCACCGCATTACACGTTACACAGTTGAGCCCATTGGCACCGTTCTGGTCGCTCAGGTTCATGATCGTACCCATGCGGATTCCTTGGAGGCCCTTGAAATCTACCGTAATGGTTGATCCTGCGCTGGCGTTGATGGCACGGTCTTGTTGGCAGATATTGTCGGCAGCGTCAAAGTAGTTGTAGTTTGGGCCCTCGCAGTTGAGCCCAGCATCTGGATCATACCCAGCAGAGTAGCAGTTGAGGGCGCGCTGGTCGTTGCTTCCTGGATCCGCCACAGCATCTACTCGCACGAGGCGTGTCGAGTTATTGCAGCGGTTACTACTCCAGTCTCCTGTAACCGTAAAGCCAAAGGTGTTCTCACGCACATCAACCGCGGCCATACGATACTTAATCCGTGCAAGGTACTGAGTGTTGCAGCACTCGGTGGTATCGTACTCAGGCACGACGGACTGATAATAGGTGAAGTCCCAATCACATCCTACTTCTGGCTCTGGTGGCAGGGGATTACCAGATACAAGTGCACCATCGGGATAGCTGACAACGTACTCCCATCCAATGGCGCTTCCGAGCTTCGGTCCGCCACCGCCTTGTTCTGCAGGGTGGTAGCCGGTGTCTGTAATGTTGAGTGCAGCGGTAATGAGGCTTGGATCATCGACATTTGCCCCACAGCGGTTGTAGTCGCGACCCCTAGAACAGAAGTTCTCGAAGGGATGCGTTTCGGCCTTTACTGCGGAGAAGTTTGCAGTTACTCCAAACGCAGCGCCAAGGAGCATCAACGCTGGCCCGGCGTACTTGCGCGACATGAGGTTGCGTCGAGACATCACCGCTACGAGCACTACAAGCATGAGCAAGAGGAGCGCCAGTGCAGCCGCAGCCACTGGCGCAACACCGCCACCTACCAGGAGCGATGCCTCTTGCGACTGCAGGAGGGTTCCGTCTTCGGAGAAGAGCTTGACGTGAGCAGTAAGCTTCTCCTGCGGGCGGGCGCTAAAGAGGTTTACGTCCTCTTCGATGCGTGCGGTGGCCGCCGCGAGCTTATCAAAGGTAACCCTGCGCTCGGCAAGCTGCCTATCACCCGCGGAGATGGTTACCACTGCGTAGGCATTGGTGAGCGTGCTCGCGTCGGCTGGACCAACTACCTCGGCGCGAATGCGGTATTGACGAAGCAGTCCGTACGCGTAGCCAAGCTGCTCACCGGAAATGTTGAGAATTTGACCAGATGCTCCAGGGAGCACGTAGCGGAAGTACGTAGTGCCGATAGCCGAAGGGCTCGAGCTGCCCACCGGAACAAGATCCACCTGTGCAAGGTAGCTTTCGGGGCTCAAGTCTGTTGGGAGGTTGAGCGCTACCGGTAGCCGACCATTTGCGGGAACGGTGTAGATATCGGTTCCTTCCACAACACGCATTGCACTTGACCCAGGGAAAATGGCCCGCCGGTAGATGGTGGTGCGGAGGGTATACTGCGCCTCTGGTCCAGCCGGGTTCTCGATGACGAAGCGCCCTACTGGTAGCTGGTCTGCGGCAAGCGTTGGACCTTCTTCTTGAGTGAATACCTCTTCGCCAATGGTGAGTGCACGGCCAGCTGGGCCAATGAACGGATCGATAGTGCTCTGATCGACAAGCTTAAGAGAGCTTACTTGCTTTGAACTAATCACAACGCCGGAGCTTGTATACGCAGAAGCAATCAGGCGATAGGTACCGGCCGGGAGGTTCTGAGGAACCTTTAAGGTGAGCTTGTGGCTCGTAATGCTGTTGGCTGGGATATCTTGGTATCCCCCGACAGCTAGAGCGAATTGAAAGTTGGTTTGACTACCCCCAACTTCTGCGAGCAAGCGCAAGCCAGGAAACACGTTGCTTGCTGCAGTGCTAGCATCGTTCGTAATGAGGACTGGAACCGTGATTTCTTCTCCTGGATTGAGCAGGTAGGTTTTCCCGCTATCAAAGCTCACGGTGAGCTTAATGGACTCTGGAATGCCGTTTGCGTCAAAGGTTACTTTATCAGCGAATGCCTTAAGCTGTTCTTCGGTGTATTCGGCATTGCCGATCTCTTCTTGAGTAGGCGCAGTATAGGTGCTAGCAGGATTAACTGCAGCCGGAGTTGCAAAGATAAGATCCTCTGCGTCCGGAACATACCCGCGGTAACGGTCGGTTTGGTTTGCCGCGATCGCAGATTGCGGAACGAGAACCGATGAAACGAGGAGGAGGGTGAGGAGTTTGCGCACGTTCATTGGGTAGCTAATCTTTTCAATGGTACGACCAAACGGTGCGCATAACAATGTCGTTGCACTTTTTTAAAAGTGTGCTACGTTCTGCGTAGAGGTCGTCCTTATGAAAACTAGAAACTATCTCAGGGCGTACTGCATGTTCGCCCTTCTCGCACTTGTATCGTTAGCGCTCATGGGCGCTAGTGGTGCACAAGACCAAGATGAAGATGCTGTTCAGCGTATTCTTCGCCAAGAACATGAGCGTCACGCCGCTGGTGGACTGATGAGATCCCCAAGGCTAACGCCTCAACAGGTCGAAGCCGTCCTAAAGGATTCGTCGCTCACTCGCTACGAAACTGCTACCTCAGCCAAGCTCCCGGTGAGCTGGCCTGCAACAGCCGAGTTCTCCTATGTTTACGAGGTAGATCACCTCATCGTTCGAGGTGGCACACAGCTTGAAGTGGTGGCGCCCGGGGCGACTCCCTACGGCTACGCCGAGGAGGCCTATGTCCTTACCAAGCACTTGCTCACGAAGCAGCCGGCCTTGCCGCCAGGACTTGGCAACAGCGCTACACTGTACGGTGAGTACGGTGTGCCACTGGAGAAAGTCACCTTCTCGGTTGCTCAATCCCAAGAGGCGCATCCAGTGTACTTCGTTACAAAGTGGAAAGCTGCCAAGGTCTCTGCACGGATGAGCTGGCCCAAGCCCAGCGAAGTCGAGCAGCTGCAATTCCAGCCCCGCAGGCTTCCAGGAAGCGAAGTGGTGCAAGTTGCTAAGGGTGTCTGGAGCCTGGCTCCAAATCCTGCTGAGTTTCTTGCTCGCTACCCTACGATCAGCAGGTACAAAGCGCCCTCAGAAGTAGCCTTCCTCGAGAACGGGGTGATCACCGGACAGTGTGGTAACCATGCACAGGTTATCCTTCTCCTCGCAAGACAGGTTGGTATTCCGGCGATATACGTTTCGTACACGGCCCACTGGTCGAAACTCAATGAAAGCCACGCCTTTACTGCCCTGTGGGACGGAAGTGCCTGGGTGAACAACCCCTTCCCGTGGGAGCGAGGCAACCACGAGATTGGCCCCGTTCTTGGTCGCAGCATGGTGGGAAGCAGGCCTGGCAGCCCGCAAACCACCATTGCAAACAAGAGCACCATCGTTCCCGTCCGCTAACCGAACCAGCCCGTCACCTCTCCGGTGGCGGGCTTTCGCT
Source organism: Patescibacteria group bacterium (assembly GCA_022842085.1). GTDB lineage: Bacteria > Patescibacteriota > UBA1384 > CAILIB01 > CAILIB01 > JALHQF01. Next base: position 6,623 of record JALHQF010000008.1, read on the forward strand.
GCGCCGGTCTAGCGCAGGAGGTTTTCGAGAATCTGTGCATCCGGGCTCCCTACGACAGCTTCAACTTGGCTGCGCGCCTCTTGTCGCAGGGCATTGGCGGCGGCGTCCTGGGTGCCCTGTAGGAGCTCACCTGCTTGCGACCTCGCCGCATTTGCGGCTTGGTCGAAGGGGTTCTGGGCACCCTCAAGCAGGCTATCCGCCACACCGCTCACCTGGGGCAAGGTTTCTGGAAGGCGTTGGTTTACCTGCTCACCTAGCCACCACACCCCGCGAGCACCTGCGTACGCAATGCCTCCACCAAGAAGCGTGAGGGCAACGAATCCGCCAACTACTGATCTTGTGATGGTGCCTGCCGGGACGAGCGGTTCTTCAGCCATGTGAGTTCGGTTGCGTGGAAGCTACGTGCGTAGGCTACCACGACCAGCAGCCCAAGCCCACCTGCCAGCAAGAGCTGCATGCCAAGCCCAACGATGGTGCGGGTACCTTCAAGCTGGAACGCTTCGTAGAGGGTGTTCACAATTCGAAGCGAAACCCACGTAGTTGTTCCGGCGAGCACGGCCATCCAGGCGTAGCTGGCAATAGGGCGCCAGGCAGCCCTAAAGCCAAGCTTTACCTCTGGGTGGCGGTAGAGCACGAGGAGCATGAGGAGGGTTTGTACGAAACTCAGCACACTTGATGCGAGCGCAACGCCAGGCACACCAAGGGTGTCTGCGCTGGCGATGCCAACTCCCAGTGCTGCGAGTGCCGCAATAACCGTGATGGCAACCGGAGTCCAGGCATCTTTCAGAGCATAGAACACCCGCGCAAGCACGGCGACAAAGGCCGCTGGAAGCACGCCAATCAGGAACATCAGGAGGGTGTCGATGGCGGCAATGGTTTCTCCCCATGAGGCTCCACCGATACCGAAGTAGAGGCGAACGAGCTGAGCGCGCAGGACAATGGAAAGGGCGAGGAGGGGAAGGAGTCCGAAGAGGAGCAGGCGTAAGGTGCGTTGGAGGACCTCGTTAAACTCGGCAAACTTCCCACTGGCACCAAATTCAGCGAGTCGCGGAAAGGCCGCGAGTGCAAGTGAATTGGCTACAACCACGGTGAACATTGTTTGCATATCGTTCATCGAGCTGTAAATGCTGATAGCGCTTGCCCCTAGGCTTGCGAGCACTCCGGTGAAAAGGAAAGCCACGAGCTGGTTCATGCCCTGGCTCACTGAGCGTGGGAGCATGAGCTTACTTACGCTCCGCAGATCTGGCCCGATGCGCAGATCAATTTTGGGGTGGTACCCGGCACCGCGTGCCTCGAGGTACTGAATGAGTCCGTGTCCCACGGCGCCAACCAGCACGGCCGCTGCCATCGCGAAGAGCCCGTACTTGAATGCGAAAAGCCCTCCGACAATGAGGGTCACGTTATAGATCAGTGGTGCAAGCGCGTAGCTGCTAAAGCGACGCTGCACATTGAGGAACCCACCAAAGGTGTACGACCAAGCAAATGCAATGGTTTGCAGGAGGAAGAGCCGGCTCATGGCTACCGTAAGGGCTACCTGCTCCGGGGAGAAGCCTTGGCCATTGCGTCCCACGAGCCACTCCATAATCGGCTGCATGGTGAGTACGAGTACGAGACTTACGATGGTAAACACCAGGGTGAGCCAGCTGAGGAGCTGGTTGGTAAGGCGGTACACGCCTTTCTCATCGCCCTTTACCTTGAGCTCGCTGGCAACCGGGATGAAGGCGCTGCTAATCGCACCAACCACGAAGAGGTTAAACAGTAAATCTGGGAGCCGGAAGCTCGCAAAGAACACATCGAGCAGCTGGCTATCGGGGATGGCACGGAAGTAGATCCAGTTACGTACTACGCCCAGCACGTTGCTGAGGAGCGCCGTGCTTGCGAGCAGGATGGTGGCACGCCCGAAGGAGAACGTGCCGCCCAGGCGCCAGCGACTCTTACTTTGGGTGCTCACACGGTGACTGGTTCTTTGATGATGCCTGTTGTTTCCTCGAGGATGCGTGTGAGTTCTTCACCAGTTACGGTTTCGCGCTCGAGCAGGAGGTCGGTGAGCTTGTCGAGGGCGGGGCGGTACATGGTGAGGAGCTCTTTCGTGCGAGTTTCTGCTCGCTTCACGATCTGGTCAACCTCGCTGTCAATAACTTGGGCCCGGTCTTCGCTGTAGTCGCGGGATTCTCCCATCGAACGCCCGAGGAAGATCTCGTGCTCACGTTCGCCGTAGGTACGGAGCCCGAGTGTGTCGCTCATACCGTACTCGGTAACCATGCGGCGGGCGAGCTTGGTAACACGCTCGAGGTCGTTGCTCGCGCCGGTGGTAGCTTCATCGAACACCGCCATTTCGGCGAGGCGGCCACCAAGCAGCATGCAGAGCTCGTCTTCAAACTTAGCTTTGCCAATGAGGTGACGATCCTCCTTAGGCAGGCTCCATGTAAGCCCAAGTGCGTTGCCGCGGCTTATGATGCTCACCTTGTGCACATCGTCGGTGTGTGGCAATACGTGACCTACGATGGCGTGACCAGCTTCGTGTACGGCTGTCACCTTCTTCTCTTGATCGGAGAGTACCCGGCTCGGACGCTCTGGTCCTACGAGCACTTTTTCGGCTGCTTCGTGCAGCGTTGCCTGTGTGATTTGCTTTTCGCCCTTGCGCGCTGCAAAGATAGCGGCCTCGTTCATGATGTTCTTGAGGTCGGCTGGAGACATGCCGGCTGTTTGGTTGGCCACTCCGGCAAGATCTACATCTTTGGCCAGTGGTTTGCCCTTGGTGTAAACCTGAAGAACTTCGATGCGCTCGTCCCGCGTTGGGAGATCTACCACAACCCGACGGTCAAAGCGGCCTGGACGTAGAAGCGCAGGGTCGAGTACGTCGGGACGGTTGGTGGCAGCCATGACGATTACGCCACCATCTGTTTCGAAGCCATCCATTTCTACCAGAATCTGGTTGAGGGTCTGCTCACGCTCGTCGTGCCCACCCCCAAGTCCGGCGCCGCGCTGGCGGCCAATTGCGTCGAGCTCGTCGATGAAAATGATGCAAGGACTCGCTTTCTTAGCTTTTGCAAAGAGATCACGCACACGGCTGGCACCCACACCCACAAACATCTCCACGAACTCCGAAGCAGAAATGGTGAAGAAGGGGACGCCGGCCTCGCCGGCTACGGCCTTGGCAAGCAGGGTTTTACCAGTACCTGGAGGACCAACGAGGAGCACACCCTTTGGAATCTCAGCACCGAGTGCCCGAAACTTGGCAGGATCGCGCAGGAAGTCCACCTCTTCCATGAGCTCTTGCTTGGCCTCACGCTGACCCGCAACATCGGCAAAACGAATCTTCGAGAAGTTAGCGAGCTTCGCACGCGCCTGTCCAAAGCCCATTGCACGTTGGTTCTGATTTTGGCTGCTGCGGAACATGGCAAAAATCACTGCCAAGATGATGATCGGTACGAGTAGGTTGCCAAGGATGGATGCCCATGCAGCGCTACTGGTGCTGTACTCAACCTTGATGCTGGTTTTGTCGGGTGTGATGCCAAAATCCTTGAGATCATCACCTGTGCGGAGCGTTGAGCGGAGCTTGGTGTCGTCTTGCTTGGTGATAGCAAGCTCGGTGTCGTTGGTAACGACAACCTCCTTTACCTGACCTTCTTGTACGAGGGTTGCTACCTCGGAAATGGCAATAACCTCGGGTACTTGCTGACGAGGCCCAATAAATGCGGAGAGCGCTGCAAAGCCGATAATGGCGATGGCTATCCAGATAAAGCCGCGCCCGGGCTGCTGGGGCATGGGTGGATGTGGCGTTTGGCGCTTCTTCTTTTTGGAGGTCGATGCTGGCATGGGTTGACGGTACTGACGTACTCCTGTAGGGTTTCTGAGCAGTGCGGATCAATCCTACCTTGAACTTACCTTCCTGGAAAGATATCGACCCTCACTGCAACATCTTGAAGCGGGGTGGAGCAGCCTGGTAGCTCGTCTGGCTCATAACCAGAAGGTCGTTAGTTCAAATCTAACCCCCGCTACCAAGAAAGAAGACCTGGGTTTCCTAGGTCTTCTTTTGGTATGCCCGCATGCTATGCAAGCACAACGTGCTCCATCCGATTCGTTTCTGTGTCGTAAATCCCATAGCTCGCGGAGACTACGCGTACGCCACCGGCCGAACCAGGGTTTGCCAGGAGCGTTTCTGTCTTCGTCTGGTTGGTGTGCGCTACCAGTTCTGCGGCTGCAGTATGGTTGTGTCCGTAGAAGACTGCATCGTACTCACCGCACTTAGCAGCGATGTGCGCAATTTCCGGGTAGTGGGTGAGGAAAACGTCTCGTCCCGCATAGCTCCAGGCGCGGTGCTCGGTTACTGGGAGATCAACTTTCGCAGGATCTACCCGACGGGCGCTATTGAGCCGATCGGCATCGCAGTTCCCCCAAACACAGGTCCAGTGGATGCCGGACTCCGAGAGGATGGTGAGCACGGGCGGTGCGCAGAAGTCTCCAAGGTGAATGCCATGCGTAATTCCGCGCGCCTTGAGCTGTTCGATGATGGTATCAAGGAGTTCACCTCGATCGTGAGTGTCGGCGAGTACGGCAAGTTGCATACGGCTACTCTAGCAGATGAGAATCTGCTACGGTCTTTCGGAGGTGAAAGCCATGAAACTTACAGGTACCCAGGCCGCGAAGGAGGCCTTCCAAAGAACCTTCGGATCCATCATTCGCGAGTTCGGTATCGAGCTCACTGACCAGTGTCCATCATGTGCGGCAAAAGGGGGATGTGGGAGCCCTCGAATTGACGTCACGGAAGTGCTCGAAGTTGGCATCACGCAGGTGATTGAAGACCCGAGCGTGGTCTACAACGGTGAGGTGTGCACCGTCCGCCTCATGCAAGACGAGCGTCTGACGAATGCACAGCGCGAGGCCATGGAAGCCACACTACGAGATTTTCTCAGACAACACGCGTCAGCGGCGCCGTCGCGGCACTAGCAAAAAATCCCCCGTACACGTACGGGGGATTTCTTGGTGGCAGGGGCGGGAATCGAACCCGCGACCAAGAGCTTATGAGTCTCCTGCTCTACCTCTGAGCTACCCTGCCAACCGCGTTACCCTAGCAGCTTTTCCTTCAAGCGGGAACTACTTGCAGCGTGCTCCCACTGGTGAGGTTTGGGTTGTGGGTAACCGCAAGCACCGCAGGGTGGCCAAGGTGTTGGCGAACTGCTCCGAGCAGTTCGAGTGTCTGAGCCGAGGTGAGCTTGGCTGCTGTCTCTACGTTCACGGTGGGTACATCCCCAAGCGCATGCTCCCAGAGCCGTGCAAAGCGCTTCAAGCCATCGTCAGAGAAGTGGGTAAGATCACCCTCGCCCAAAATACGAGTGAGTGTCTCGCGCACCTCTGGTGATGATAGGCTACTCACCACTTTCTTTACGAATGATACTTGCGCATCTCGCGTGCGCCTCTTACCAACGACGAGACCTAGCTCACCAGCCTCAGCCATGGCGATGAGTACCGCTACATCAGCACGCGCCTTCGCGAGTGCCTCTGGGCTCGTAAGGTGGGTAAGGAGGAAGTCTGTGGCCGGCCCGACCTTCCAACGAGCGCCAGTGGGAGGAGCGGTGAGTGGTTCAAGCTGTGAAACCGCGGCAAGGAGCACCTCAAACTGATTGGTGGCAACAACTGGACCCACGGTCTCCGGGCTTACTGGCGGAGCCACTGGGGCATCGGGGCGCGAGGCTTGGTAGGCAGCGATAAGCTCGTTAGCCATGGCCTCATCGTCGAGTTGCTCCTCAGGATGAGTTGGACCACGCTTTTCATGCAGCAATAGCTGCACAAGAGAGACTACGAACACGAGGCCTGTGCAGATGGCACCAAGCGTCAGGAAGATCTGTGTCGTAGTCATGGCGCCAGTATACGGCGCCATGGGGAGCCTGGGAAAGCCCTAGCGCTTACTGCGTCCAGCGAAGAAGCCGAGGAGGGCCCCAATGAGACCAGCCCCCGCAACAGCTGGCCACGGATTCTCGCGAACTTTGGCATCGGCGGCTTTTGCGGCAGTTTTCGCTTGTGCTGCGACGTGCTCGGCAGCTTGCTTGGCTTTTGCGGCAGCAGTTTCTGAGGTTTCTTCAATCATGTCCGCTACCTGGGCGAGCTCTTCGCTCGCTTGGCGTACCAGGTTTTTCGACGTTTTCTTGGTTGGAGTGTCTTTGGTAGGCATGTCGGTACTGTACCACTTCTTGCGTACTTGGTAAAAAGTTGATACAAAAAAGTGCATTCAAGTACGACCCCTTTCGGGATGAACTCTAGATTCGTGTCGATTTGCTTGCGTTCCAGCAACACACGAATTTCATGTCAACTTCTACCTTTCAGGCACTCGGTTTGAGTTCCGATGTACTGTCTGCGCTCGAGTTTCTCAAGATTGAGAAGCCAACTCCTATTCAGGCAGCTGCTATCCCAGAAGCACTCACTGGCACAGACCTTATTGGTCTTGCTCAAACGGGTACTGGAAAAACCTTCGCCTTTGGATTACCAATCCTTGGCGCTCTGATTGCAAACCCAAGCCAGCGCGCCCTTATCTTGGTGCCAACTCGCGAGCTTGCGCTTCAGGTTGAAGAGAGCCTTCAGAAGATTGCCCGCGCTACTCGCAAGCGTCTGAGCACTATTTCGCTCATTGGCGGTGCTTCGATGTACAACCAAATCGAGCGCCTTAAGAAGTTTCAGCCGCAGCTGATTGTGGCTACTCCGGGGCGTCTGAACGACCACCTTGAGCGCCGTACTATTAAGCTTGATGCGGTGAAGTTCCTCGTGCTCGACGAGGCCGATCGGATGCTCGACATGGGCTTTACCCCACAGGTAAATCGTATTGTTGAGCAGCTTCCAGCAGACCGGCAGACGATGCTGTTCTCAGCAACGATGTCTCCCGCGGTTACGAAACTCTCAGCATCATACCTCAAGAGCCCTGAGCGGATTGAGGTGGCCCAGCAGGGTACGAGCAGCAGCCTGGTTACCCAAGAGCTGTACGTAGTAGGCAAAGAGCAGAAGCGCGACGCGCTCCTGCGCATCCTCAAGGAGCATACTGGCAGCGTGCTCGTTTTTACGCGCACCAAGCATGCCACTGGTCGTCTCTCAGATTGGCTGGAGAGCGCAGGTGAGTCTGCTGCCCCAATCCATGGTGATCGCAGCCTTGGTCAGCGCCGCGCCGCGCTGGATGGGTTTAAATCTGGTCGCACCCGTGTGCTCGTGGCGACGGATGTCGCTGCTCGCGGGATTGATGTGACCGGCATAGCGCTGGTGGTGAACTTCGATCTACCAGACGCAGCCGAAGACTACGTACACCGCATTGGCCGTACTGGCCGCGCAGGCCGTGAAGGCGTGGCGATTTCACTCGCTACGCGTGATCAGGAGCGGATGGTGCGCGATATTGAGCGCCTCATGCGTAAGCCACTTGAGCGCAATTACATGACAGCCTCAGGCGATGTGCATAAAGAAGCGCCTCGGGCGCTTGAACCAGTGGGCGCACGTCCAGCCGCGCCACGTGGCGAGCGAACCTATGCTCCCAAACCGTACCACCAACGCCGACCATACGGACAGCAGCGCCAGCACGAGAAGCGAAAGAAGTGGTAGAGGGGGTGCTAAAGAATTGAGCAGGCACTGCGTGCGAGCCCGAAGTGCTCAGAGCTTGGAATTGCCCACACTGCAGTCGCTGCATCGTCTGGACTGAGCTTAAGTGGTTCAGCAAGGTCTTCGGTTGGTGTATTACGCTCAGGGTCAATGCTCACACCCAGAACCGCGAGCTTACGGCAGATCCGCGCTCGAATGTCGGCACTGTTTTGGCCAATGCCTCCTGAGAAGGCAATAGCATCGATCCTAGGAAGCGATGTGGCCGTGCTGGCGATACCTTTGGCAATGCTACTGCAAAACACCTCCAATCCGAGTTCTGCCGAGGTGTCTCCCTGCTGTGCCTGTTGACTTAGGAGGCGCAGGTCAAGTGTGCCTGTTAGTCCCAGGAGCCCACTCTCATAGTTGAGGAGCGACCGAAGCTCCGAGGCACTGAAGCCGTGCTCTTCAAGGAGTGTAAGGAGTGTGCCAGGATCGAGACTACCTGACCTGCTCCCCATTACTACGCCCTCCAGTGGCGAGCTTCCCATCGTTACAGAAACACTTGCCCCTTCACGTATGGCGCATATACTCGCTCCGCCTCCGAGCTGGCAGCTAATCAGGTAGTCACGAGCTCGCGATTCCTCACCAAGTTTCCAGGCAAGAATTGAGCTTACCTCTCGGTGGGCTATTCCATGGTATCCGGTGCGGGGCCGTAGGAGCTCTCGTAGCTTCTTTGGGAGCGGGAGTACTCGCTCGGCTTCTGGCAGAGTCTGATGAAAACTCGTATCAGTATCAACAACCACTGGCTTACTTGTTTCTTCCAGCGCGAGCTTGAGTACGCGAAGCGAAATCGGATTATGTAGAGGAGCCAATGACTCTGTGGTGACAAGTCTTTGCAGAAGCGCTGTATCTAGAGTCGATGGATTGGCAATGATGGCTCCTCCGTCTACGTGTCGGCATGCAACTGCGTCGTACTCAAATGAGCGGAGCGCCTCTCGAGCGACGTC
>JALHQF010000009.1:0-12045 GCA_022842085.1 Patescibacteria group bacterium
CTACCGACCCGGCCCCATGGATGCCATCCCAGACTTTATTGCCTCCAAACACGGGCGCAAGGCGGTAACCTACCTTCACCCTATCCTGGAGCCCATCCTCAAAGACTCGTACGGGGTAATTGTTACGCAGGATCAGGTACTCGAGGTCGCCCGCAAGTTTGCTGGCTTCTCCTACGGACAAGCCGATGTGCTGCGCAAGGCAGTGGGTAAAAAAATTAAGGCCCTGCTCGACGAACAACGCGATAAGTTTATCGCCGGTGCCGTACATAACGTTGGCATTGATCAATCCACCGCCCAGAAGGTGTGGGACTTCGTAGAGCCCTTTGCTCGCTACGGATTCAACCGTGCGCACGCCGTATGCTACGGCATGATTGCCTACCAGACTGCCTACCTCAAGGCTCTCTACCCCGTAGAGTTTATGGCCGCCCTGCTCACCAGCGACTCCGGCAACCTCGACCGCATTGGCATTGAGGTGGCCGAGTGCCGGCAGATGCATATGGAAGTACTTCCACCCGACGTGAACGAATCGTTTTTGGAGTTTGGCACACAGTTCTACGAAAAAACCGGTCGCTCGGTACCGCCAGGTTGCCCACACGATGCCTACATCCGCTACGGACTGGGTGCCATCAAAAACGTTGGCATCGCTGCCGCACAAAAAATTGTTGAAGAGCGTCAACAGAACGGACCCTACCGAGATCTCACCGATTTCCTCGAGCGCAACGCCAGCGTGCTCAACCGTAAGCTCCTCGAGGCACTTGGGATGAGCGGCGCCCTTGCCTGCCTTGCGAAGCAGGAGGATGTACTCACGAACCTCGACTACCTCGCCACCTTCGTTGGCCAGGCTAACAAGGCCAAGAACAGCACGCAGATTGGCCTCTTCGCCGATGAGCCAACTGAGCACCTGGGTCTCACCTTGGTGGCAGGACGCCAAATTGAACAGAAGCAGCGCCTTGCCTGGGAGCGCGAGCTGCTTGGCATCTACCTGACAGAGCACCCAATTACGCCACACCTCCACCTCTTGCCCGAGACACGCACACCAATTGCCGAGCTACCCTCACTGCCAAACAAAGAGGCCATTGAGCTCTGCGGCGTGGTAATGGCCGTGCGCAGCATCACCACCAAAAAGGGTGACGCCATGGCCTTCGTACAACTTGAGGATGACACCGGCGGTGCCGAGGTGGTGGTTTTTCCAAAGGTCTGGAAAGACCTTGCCGCTAAGTGCGTAGAGGGCACGGCGCTGTGTCTTACCGGCACCGTAAGCCGCAAGCCGAGCCGTGAGAACCCGGACGTTGAGCAGGTAGCCCTACTCGTAGATACGGGAGACGATCTCACCGTGCGAGCTTCTAGCAACTCGCGCAGCAAGCTCTCACAGCTTACCGTGCGCCTCCCCGATAGCGCCGATCGAGCCATGCTCGAATCACTCAAGAAGCTGTTTGCGCAGCACGAAGGCAATCTGCGCGTTGTGCTTGAGGTACCAGGCGTAGATGGCCACCAACCCATGCCCATTACCCAGCGTGTTGCACTGACGGCGGAACTAAAAAGCCGCCTCCTGGGACTGGTGGGTCCGGAGGCGGTGAGGGTTCGTTAGTCTGGGTCTAGGCAATCGGCCATGCGATGCACCCAGCTGGCTACTTCCGCCACGAAGTCGCTGTCTGCATTCAGATTACGTGGATCGTACATCACGTTCGTATCCGCGTCTCCCCACCCCAGCCCGACTGAGACTGTGTATACACCGTCGGTATACCAAATCAGGAAATCTGGATTGATTTCCCTGGGCAGGGCTGAGCCTCGAATCGCCTGCAGCACCGCTAGGATCGCCTGCACACCATCTTTGTGCTGCTGGGCAAACACTTCTAGCTCCTGGCACATGCTCGCAAGCGACAGGAAGCTGTCTGGCGTAGCCTCGTATCCAATGTACCAGGTACAACCCACGTCTCGCCGGACGTGCCATTCGGTAATCCCAGGATAGTCGAAGGTGTCCGTATGGACATGGGGAATGGGAACCAGCACCGAATCGCTGACGGCAAGCTCCTCCTCAAGGAATGCAATAACGTCCGCTAAGTGGCGATGAGCTTGGCTACCCACTGGGTGAGCAAGGAGCCGCACGCAAAATGTCAAATCTCTAGTTTCAGACACAGAGTCGGTTTAGCAGGAAGGGCAAAATACCACAAGCAGTAAGACTACCCCTTGCTTTCTCCCTGAGAAACCCGTACGTTCGCTGCGAGCACCTACTCTGGCTGGAGGTTTCCGAAGGAGCGTGCGTTCCCATTCAAGTTACCGTTCCCTTCTGTGAAACTCTTTGTTGGCGGAATCCCATTCCGCATGTCTCGTGAGGAGCTGGCCGAGCTCTTTGCTCCATACGGCACCATCACCGATACCTACGTTCCTATCGATCGTGAAACCGGCCGCGCACGTGGCTTTGGTTTCGTAACCTTCGACACCGCTGAGGCTGGTCAGGCCGCTATCGATGCCCTTCATGGCACCGAGTTTGACGGTCGAACCCTCACCGTTAACCAGGCTCAGGAGCGTGCTCCACGTCCTGGTGGCGATCGCGGTGGTGATCGTGGCGGTTTCCGTGGCGGTGATCGTGGCCCACGGCCTATGCGTGAGGAGCGTGCTCCACGTCACGAGGCTCCAGAGCGCGAAGAAGCTGCTTCAGCAGACGACTTCGACCAGGACTAGCTCCTGTCAAAACACCACCCTTTGGGGTGGTGTTTTTGATTACCTCCCGAAGCCTCGAAGGAGTCGATTCCAGAGGTTGCGCTCGGGCCTACTATGGATGGTGTGCGCCTTGAGAAACTCGGCTGCCTCACTGAGGCGCTCCTGAAAGCTGAGTCCTCCATTTCCCTGAGTATCCACGACTCGAATGAGTAGCTCTCGAAACGCCACGTGCCACTCAGGGTGGAGACGAAACCCATTGACCTGCAGGAACGTGAGCGCGGTAACGTAGGCGAGGCGCTTATTCCCATTGGCGTAGAAATGCCCCAGTGCGATGCTCACCAGTAGGTACGCTGCTTTGGTGAATATCGTTGGGTAGTACCGATCGTCACGCACGAAGGCCAAGGTGGTATTGAGGCCAGCCGCATCGGCTCGTCCGTAGTCCGGAAGCGGCTCAGAGGGAAGTTCGCGGTGAAGCACCTCTACGAGCTCATAGACAAACTCCTGAAAGTGCCGCTCATCAAGGTAGAGGAGGCTCATTCGTTAGCCAGTATGGCGAGCTGATCGCGGTGCTCGCGTACCACCTGTTCGAGCGCCTTACGCAGACGCTTGCGCTCGTTTGCCTTTCTTCCCTGCTGAACCATCTCCATGGGGTTTGGTGGGGTGAGCTTGCGACCTTTTGCCATACCCACGTTGTACCACACATCGTACCCTAGTCGCTGTACACCGAGTCACTCACCGCCGCCTGGAGAATGTCTTTCACTTCAAAGGGTTTCTGCATATTGCGGGCTACAATCTGCTCATTGCTGCCGGTATCAATACGAATGTCACCGTAGCCCCCCAGCACCGAGCCAGCACCAGAAACCAAGGTGTCCACCTTCAAGATGTTCGGCAAGAGACACTCAACCTCTTTCGTACGAAAGAGCCAGGCCTCGTGGTAGAAGGCGCGCTCGGTGGTAATCACGAGCACCGTGTGGGACCAGCTGCGCAGTACTGCCCAGCCCCAGGCAAGACACCCGAGCACACCGACAAGCAGGAGGAGAGAGGAAACGATACCGGTTGCACCCACTGCAAGCACTGCAATGGCAGGCCAGAGCAGGAGCAAGCTTGGCAAGAGTGGTTTCAGCAAGCTGAGCGGGTGTGGTTTCACGAACCACAGGAGCTCTTCTGTCCTACGCAGCGTTGGCAGTGGCACGTTTTGGTTTCTGCTCCTCCACGAGCTTAGTGATGCGGTCAATCACCGTCATCGGCAGCACGTCTCCTTTGGTAATGTAGTCTACCGCACCAAGCTGCAGACCTTTGGCTCGGTCTCCCACTTCCGCAAGGGCAGACACGATAATTACCGGCAGGTGCCTGGTCGCCGGGTTGCGCTTGAGCTGCGCGAGCACATCAAACCCAGACATCACCGGCAGCATAAGGTCGAGGAGGACGAGGTTTGCCTCTGGGTGCTCCTCGGCAATATCGAGCGCCTGCTGTCCGTCAAAGGCTTGGAGTACCGTGATACCGGCAAGCTCGAAGCGCTCGGCATAGAGCTCCTGAAGAATCGGATTGTCCTCAACGAGGATGATGGTGGCTCCCTGCATTACCCTCCCATGGTACGGCTTCGTCGGCCTGCGAGCCAGTAGGTACCCCCTGTAACCAGGCCTAGGAAAATAATGAGTGCCACGAGAGCAATGCCCTTCTGCTCTGCAGTTTGGGTTGCAAGTGCTAGAGCACCTGCCATTAGGGCAATGCCCGCAGAGATCAGTGCAACCTGTGCCGGACTACACCCAAGCTGCAAGAGTCGATGGTGAAAGTGGCGCTGATCTGCCTGGAAGACCGGCGCCCCAGCCCGTAGGCGACGCAGTACCACGCCAATTGCATCGAACACCGGCAGGCCAAGCACGAGCAACGTCGTTGCCACCTTGCCCCCCGAAGCAACCGCTGTAGCAGCCAGTAGAAAGCTCAGGGTAAAGGCGCCCGTAGTTCCCATGTGGATTTTCGCTGGGTACCAGTTAAGAACGAGGAAGCCCAGCGAAACACCGGCGGCAACAAACGCCAGCGTCGCAGGACCGGTAAGATCAAAGCGTAGGCTGAGTACTGCAAGGGTGAGGGCGGCAACAAAACAAAGACTACCAGCAAGGCCGTCTACTCCGTCAGCAAGATCGTACGCCTTGCCGATTGCTGCAACCCAGAGCACGACGAAGAGCCCGCTCGCAAACGAACCAAGCGTAAGGTCTTCGGCATACGGAATCCTTAGGAAAGGGATCTCTACACCGGAGAGTACGAGCGTGAAGCCAGCCACGCCCAGGGCTACAATCTGTAGCCACGGCGCTAGACCACGCACATCATCCCAAAGCCCAGCCGCAAGAAGCACCAAGAGTCCTGCTAGAATCCCTGGTAGAAACCCGTCTGGTAAACCTGGGAACACCAAGAGCTCTGGGGCTGCGACCCAAACTGCAAGGAGCATCACCGTCACAGAGGCCCAGATTGCTACACCGCCCGAACGCGGAATCGGTACAGCGTGCACGTCCCGCTTGCGCACCTGTGGGGTCATGGCTCCAGTTCGCAGCGAAACTCTCCGCACAAAGAGCGTAAGTGCAAGTGCAACGAGGGCCGAAGCTGCCAGTAGCAAGAGCTGCATACGTAGAGCCTAGCAAAAAACACCGGCAGCTAGGCTGCCGGTGCGAGCTGTTCACTTCCGCCGCCATCTTCGGGGCTATCGTCACCGAGGGGCTCAACCACAAGCCAGTCTTGCAACTTGGCTACCAGCCAGAGCTTACCGCGAAGCGTAATTTCCCAGAAGTAGATAATGTGACCCGAGTCCGAGAGGGTAGGTTGGAGCGCAGTAGCCCTAAACAGCTTCGGCATTCTCTTATACCCAAGAACCCTGGCTAGTGCTCGGACAACTCCAGCTGGCGTCTTCGCCCTGCAGCGGACATACCGCTGATAGCGCTGTCTTCCGGTACCAAAAGGTTCCATGGTAGTGAAACACTACCAGGAAGCTTGCAGGGAGCAACTAGCCGCGCTTATCGCCAAACATGATTACGTGCTCGGCGCGGTCGTAATCGTGAATCTCTTCCGCCTTGAACCAGTGACCAATCTCGTGTGCAGCCTCTTCCTTCGTTTCGGAGGCGTGCACAATGTTGAAGATACTTCGACCCTCAACGTTAGCGGAAGTTGGGGCATCGTGAGAGAAGTCTCCGCGAATCGTACCCGGCTCGGCAAATACCGGCAGAGTGTTCCCAACAAGCTTACGCACCACCGAAATAGCATGCACCCCCTCAACCACCATTGGCACTACTGGCCCCATGGTCATGAAGTCGATGATGGAATCACGCACGCGCTGACCAATGACCTTTGGGTCGTCGGTTCCCATCTCTTTTACTGGGTCGATTCCGTACTCGGCATAGGTCTTGAGCCCCTTTTCGCCAAGGCGCTGAATCCAGGCTTCTTCCTTTGGATAGAATCCGTCAACGTGCTCGCGCGAGGCGTGCATAAGCTTGAGAGCAACAATTTTGAGGCCGCGGCGCTCGAGACGGTTGATGATCTCACCAACCAGACCGCGCATAACGCCGTCTGGCTTGACCATCAAGAACGTCTGCTCGGCAGAAACTGGGTGAAGCTTGTACGTACTTGGCATAGGCCTACAGGCTAGCAAGAATCCCCTCAAGTGTCTCGAGGTGCGGCTGAGGCCCCACGACGGCCAATCGGGCACTACCTGATACAAAGAGCTGCTGCGCCAGCTCCTGCACCTGCTGGGCGGTGACCGCTTGGATCTGCGCTACGTGCTCAGCTACGGTGTCGGTTCGGTACTCAAGGGCGTACTGCAACCCGTAGTACATTGCCACCTCATCGCTCCCCTCCATACTCATAGCCGCCTTACCGGTGAGGTAGGCTTTCGCCCGTACGAGCTCTTCTTCCGTCACACCCTCATCTCGCAAGCGCTTGAACTCGTCGATAATTGCCTGAACAGCGACGTCGAGACGCTTCACGTCCACCCCTGCTGAGGCGCTAAAAACGCCAGTATCGAGCAGGGCGTCGCTCCCAGCCCGCACGTAGTAGCAGAGGCCACGCTCTTCGCGCACTGCAATGAAGAGGCGCGAGCTCATTGTTCCGCCAAGAATCGTGTCGAGCACTTTCTGCGTAGGAGCTGACTCGTGTCCAAGTGGTAGCCCCGGCACCGCCAACTGGAGATGGTACTGCTCACCCGGACGCACATCCGCCATTACGGCAGGGAGGCTCTGGTAGTCTGCGGGGCTGTAGCTGGCCACAGAGCCGCTCGGGAGGCTACTGAAGTACTCACGGGCCAGCTTCTCACTCTCCTCGGGTGTAATGGCGCCCGCAAGCACCACTACGCAGCTGTCGCCGTGGTAGAACTCTTTGCGGTAATCTAGGAAGTCTTGCTGGGTGAAGCCCGCCACCGACGCTTTGGTACCGAGAATCCGCCTGCCAAGCGGCGTATTTCCAAAGAGCTGCTCCATGAGCACATGATCAACTCGGCGCATAGGCAGGTCTTCGTACATGTTGATCTCCTCAGTAATAACCCCCTTCTCTTTCTCAAGCTCTGCCTCTGGGAATGTTGCGTGCAGGGTAATGTCTGAGAGTACATCCAGCGCTGTGCCAACGTGCTCCTTGGCTGCCTTCACGTAGAAGCCTGTGTACTCAAAGCTGGTGAACGCGTTCATCTCACCACCAATCCCATCCACGGTCTGGGTAACGTCGCGGCTGGTTGGGTAGCGCACACCACCCTTAAAGACGAGGTGTTCCGTGAAGTGAGCCAAGCCCTGCTGATGATCAGATTCGTAACGGCTCCCCACACGGAAGAAGACAACACTGGTAATGGTGCTTGTACCGGGAACTGGAACGGTAATAACGGTGACCCCGTTTTCAAGGCGGTGCGTAGCGATCTGGTGCTGCATACGGGTATGCTGACAGAAGATCACCCTCTAACCAAACCCCATGATCCACGTTGAACTTGAGGACATCGTTACCCACGATGAGTTTGTGAACCGTGCCGCCGCTCTCGCGCAAGCTGCCGACGAAGAGGGGCGAGTGATTGTTGTGACCCGCAATGGGCGCGCCGCTGTTGCCTTAGTCAGCCTCCCCCAGCTTGAGGAAATCAGCGGCAAACGTGCACATGCAGCCGGCACCCCGATCCTGCCAGCAAAGGCTAAAGATGAGCTCCCGGAGCCAGAAGCCGAACCTCAGAAGCTTGCAGAAGCTACGCCCACTCCAAAGAGCGATCTACCTCCCCTCCCCGAGGGCATGATCTAGCGAAGCGCCGAGTAGGCGTAGAGGAGCGAAAAACCAATTGCCGCAAGGCCAAGCAAAAGAAGCACTCCCGCCCCAATAACCTGGAGACGCTTATCGTTTTCCGGTGCTTCCGGCCTTGCCTTGCCCTGCTGTACCTCGACCGTGTCGCTTGGCGGTGGCAAGAGCTTAATCAGCATGGCCTGCGCATTTTCTGCCCGGCCTTTCCAGAGCCCTACCTGCTCACGCAAATCGGCATTGGTTTTTACCTGGGCATGGAACCTCTGCTCGTACCCCTCGGCACGCTTGTGCCAGTAAGCAACGCTACTGCCCGACTCATCAGCAACCGCCACACGCACACGGCTCTCGCTTTGTACCGCAGTTGCCTGGGAAACTTCCTGCTTTGGCTGCGAAGCCGGTGCTGCTTCCTGTCCGTAGTAGGCACGCACAGCATCGGCATCTACGGTGTAGTTGAAACCGGTTTGCGTTGCCTCCTTGGCAAATGGCACTTTGCCAGATTTTACGAGACGTCGAATGGTAATCTCAGACTTCCCTGAGATCAGTGCAGCTTCTGCGAGCGAAACCATGTGCGGCATACACTCAGGGTAGCAAGATATGAAAGCCCCCGGAACGCTGTCGTTCCGGGGTCTTGGACTAGGGCCTGCCTGGCCAGTTTCGAAATGTTTCGACGATGTCTTCGGTTGGAGTACCTTCCCCAAAACAGATTTCATCGCCCTCGACATGGCACGTGTCCATTTCACGAATAAGTTTGGGCTTCGGTGGGGTACCACTACACCCCGCTTCTTCCCAGCATTGCTGTATGAAAGCACGCTGCCGAGCAAGCATTTCCTCTCGCTCACTTTGGGTTACAACAGTCGACTGACGCTGTAGCCGCTGCAACGCGTTGCCGAGCCGCCAATCTCTTGCTTCCTCAATGAGGTTAGCAGACATAAAGTTTCCGTCATCCCACATGATCGTTTCTGTGGACTGTTCCTTCAGCCCACCCGCCTCGCCAGAGGCGTACACACGGTCTAGCAAAAACTGAAGCGTACGCGCAACTACCCGCGCTTGCTCTCGCTACCTGGCGCCACAGGGGTCAGTGCATGCACTTGCACATCCGTGACGCGCAGCACGGTACGGAGCACCTCACGGTCTACCACCTCAATCAGCTGCTGGAAGAGCCTGTAGCCCTCACTCTTGTATACGATGAGTGGGTCGACCTGTGCGTACCCACGCAGTCCGATCCCCCGACGAAGCTCGTCCATGGTGGTGAGGTGCTCTTTCCAGAGGCGATCGATGGTACCAAGCGCCACGGCGCGTAGGAGTACGCCACGACTCTCGCTAAACTGCTCCAGTTTCGCATTGAGCGCCGCTTCGAGCTGCTCTTTCACCATGTCCTCGATCGCTGCGTCGCTGTGGAGCTGACTGTAGCCTTCTTCAAGTTCCGCGCGCTCGCGCTCGGTTGCGCGCGCGAGGAGCGTGGCAACCTCTCGGCTAAGTACGTCGAGGCGCCACTCACCAGGGCCACCGCTCGCATGCTGCCCAACTAAGCTGCGCGACTCGTGCTTCACCGCAGATTCGAGGTAGCTACGTACTTCAATATCGGCTTTTTCACCCCCCTCCAGAAGCTTGCGGCGACGGCCGTACACCACTTCGCGATGAAGGTTGAGCACATCATCGTACTGGGTAGTGCGCTTGCGGCTGTCGAAATTGTACCCCTCAACCCGCTTTTGGGCGCTCTCGATGCTGCGCGAGATCATCTTGAGCTCTATTACCTCCTCGTCAGAAACTCCGAGACGCTCAAAGAGTGCCTTGAGGCGATCGCCTCCAAATACCCGCAGGAGATCATCATCTGGTGAGAGGTAGAAACGGCTACTCCCCGGGTCACCCTGTCGTCCGGCTCGGCCACGTAGCTGGTTGTCGATGCGGCGTGACTCGTGCCGCTCGGTACCGATCACGTGGAGGCCCCCCAGAGCGAGCACCTCAGCATGGTCCGCCTCCCACTGCTTTAGAGCCTTTTCGTACTCAGGCTTTTTGAGCTCGTCACGCTTTGGCTGCCCACCACCCAGAACGATATCGGTTCCGCGACCAGCCATGTTGGTAGCCAAGGTCACCGCTCCTTTCTTACCAGCGAGTGCGATAATTTCGGCTTCACGGGCGTGATTCTTGGCGTTGAGCACCTCATGCGGCACCTTGGCACGCTTGAGCAGATCGCTGAGGAGCTCGTTCTTAGCAACCGAAGCGGTACCAAGGAGGATTGGCTGTCCTGTTGCGTGTACCTCCTGCACCTCTTTCACCACAGCGGCAAACTTCGCCTTTTCAGACTTGTAGATTCGATCGGGGTGATCTTTGCGCACCACCGGCCGGTTTGTAGGAATTTCACGCACCTCAAGACCGTAGAGCTTGAGAAACTCTTCAGCCTCGGTTGCGGCAGTGCCGGTCATACCGGAGAGCTTCGGGTAAAGCCGGAAGAGGTTTTGGTACGAGATAGTGGCCAACGTTACTGACTCATGCTGCACAGCCACACCCTCTTTGGCTTCAATTGCCTGGTGCAAGCCCTCGCTGTAACGCCGGCCAGGCTGCAAGCGTCCCGTAAACTCATCCACAATAATCACCTCACCCTCCTGCACCACGTAGTTCTTATCGCGCTTAAAGAGGTGCTCGGCCTTGAGCGCCTCTTCGAGGTGGTATGCCAAAAGCGCATCTTCATACACGTTCGCCACTTGCAGCAACTGCTCTACACGAGCATGGCCTTCAGGTGTGAGGTTTACACTGCGCTCCTTCTCCTCAACTACAAGGTGGGTGCCGACCTTAAGCTTGGGCACGAGCTTGGCAAACTGCTCGTAGTGGTTGGTTGAGGCTTCAGCCTCTCCCGAGATGATGAGTGGTGTACGAGCCTCGTCAATGAGAATAGAGTCCACCTCGTCCACGATTCCAAAGGAGAACGTGCGCTGAGTCACGTAGGTCATTTCTGGCGCCATGTTGTCGCGCAGGTAGTCGAAACCAAACTCACTATTGGTTCCGTACGTGATATCACAAGCGTAGACGTCTTTTCGAGGCGCGGTGGCAAGGGCGCCATCCCGATACACCCAGCTTGCTTGCTGTTGTCCCACCACACCAACCGTCAGCCCAAGGAACTCGTACACTGGGCCATACGTCTCCACACCAACACGGGCAAGGTAGTCGTTGACGGTAATGAGATGAGCACCCTTTCCAAGCAGCGCGTGCAGAGAAAGTGGCAGCACCGCAACAAGGGTTTTCCCTTCACCAGTACGCATTTCAGCGATCGCGCCTTCGTGGAGTGCAAGCGCGCCCATTACCTGCACGTCAAATGGACGCTGTCCCACCGAGCGCTTTGCTGCCTCACGAATGAGCGCCAGACCCTCAACGAGCGCCGGTTCAAGAGCCTTCAGCTCCTGCTTCTTCGTTTTGATGCGATCTGAGGTGCTCTCTAGCGCTGGCGCCAAGGCCTCCAAGGGATCCTCGGTACGCTTCTCGAGACGCTCTCGAGACTCGGCACCAAGCTTCTGGAAGCGCTCTCTAATCTGTTCATTTGTCAGCTTCTCTAAGTCGTTCTCTAAGGCCGCTACCGCGCCTACTGTCTTCTGGTGCCGCTTGAGCCAAGCTGCGTTTTGGTTGCCGAAAAACCGATCGAGTACATGAGGCATTGCACAGAGCAGTCTAGCCGGGAGTAAGCGCTGTGGAAAGCGAAAAGGCGCCCAAGGGCGCCGTTAGGTAAAGAGTGCAAGCTGGAGATTCTCTGCTTGAGGCGCAGCAATGCGGCGACGCACGTTACGCACGGCCCGAGCCACTGCCACACTATTCCAATCTACTCTGCACAGGTTCTCCTCGAGGTTTCCGGGGGTCACTGTCACCTGACGCACGCTACTGGCAAGCGAAGGGGTGGCGTAGACGATGGTTCCCCACTGGAGATGGGTTGCATCGAGGTACACCCCAACCTGCTGATTATGCTTGCGAACACAGTGAGCATAGCTCCGCTGCGTAATGCGCCCCATGGTTCTCTCCGATCCATCACCGATCTCAAACTTGAGGTCGTAAACCTGAAGAACAGGGTCGCGCAGGCATCGGCGACACATAGCGATGAGCTCGCCAGCACTTCTCCTGCCTCTTTGAGCATATGAGAGCTCGGCAAAT
>JALHQF010000009.1:12055-14936 GCA_022842085.1 Patescibacteria group bacterium
GCTGGGTTGGCTGCCTTCCTGCCACCTCGACCAAGGCTATCTGATCAATACGACCGGGCTGTACATCAGCGGTGCGCGGAGCCACGCTAACCTCAAGTGCGTAGGGCCCTTTTGGGAACCCACCCGCCTCTGCCTCTAGCGTGAGCTGGAGAAGAGAGGTGTACGCTGTAAGCAGCTGGTCAGGGGTAGCCTGGAGCGATCGGTAGTGGGTAAGAGCTCGCTCGCCGAGGAGACGAACAAGGTACTCTTCCGCCTCGGCAATGAGCAGCGGGTAGTATGCCTCCTGTTGAGCGGCGAGGAGTCGCCTAGCATCCTCTGTAACACGAGTAATTCCCCGCAAGAACCCCGACCTTAGCGCGCCTGCGGCGGTAAGGTAAGGCTCCCTGGGTAGCATCTCCTCCAGGGCATACTGCACTCGACCAACTGAGCCGCTGAAGTGACGCTCCATGAGCTGACTGCCGTGCGTGTGGCAGAGCGAGCCAAGCCGCCTTGCCGCTAGCGTAGTGCGCTGCCATGTACTCTGGCTTCCCTTTTGGGATGGGAGCGAGAACCTTGAGAGTCTAGGCGTAGTGCCACGACAATCATCCGCAAGCGCGGGGCTCGCCATCACTTGAAGCATCTCTTTCTCAAGCAGTCCCCAGACACGATCGAGGCTTTCGCCAATGAGGAGTTCTTCAGGCAACAGTTCGAGGGCCTGCTCAAAGAGCTCTTCCTGATCTTTGGTTATTCTTGTTATCAAGCGTCCTTGCATAGCCTCAGCAAAGCCAAAGCTTCCTACGCTTCCTACGTCTCGAGCTTCGATGTAGTTTTTTCTGGCTTTCCTAGCCAATTTTTTTGAATCCAGTATAGGGCTGGAGCACTTCCGGAATCTCTACCCAGGTTTGATCACCGTCAGTACGCTGGTGGGTCTCAAGCAGGGCAATGAGGATCCGGGGGCTCGCGAGGGCTGTGTTGTTGAGCGTGTGCACAAAACTTCGACCCTCAACTGTTTCTTGCTGAATGCGGAGAGCCCTGGCCTGGAAATCAGTGTCGTTGCTGCACGAGTG
This sequence comes from Patescibacteria group bacterium, assembly GCA_022842085.1. Taxonomy (GTDB): domain Bacteria; phylum Patescibacteriota; class UBA1384; order CAILIB01; family CAILIB01; genus JALHQF01. Next base: position 13,102 of record JALHQF010000009.1, read on the forward strand.
GGTTTCCCCGTACTTCTGCATACCAGGAAGCCACGCCTCGATATCCCACTTTGCTACCTGGGGATGTCCGAGGTCGCCGGTACAGCACTGCACTACCCGATATGCAATCTTCAGCTGCTGGAGGAGCGATTCTGCAATCTCAAGTAGCACACGGTGCTCGCCCTCTGAAGCTTCAGGCTTCGTAAGCGAGACCATTTCTACCTTGTGGAACTGGTGCACGCGGTAAAGACCACGACTCTCTCGTCCCGCAGCACCGGCCTCACGCCGGTAGCAGGGACTGATAGCGGCCAGGCGAATTGGGCGAGCGACGTCTACCACCTCCCCTGCGTAGTAGTTTACAAGGCCGACCTCCGCTGTGCCCGCCAAGATTAGCTCGTCCTGCTCAAGCGTGTAAAACTCACCGGCCTTAAGGTCGGCTACAGAGGTAGCATAGCCCGCACCCAAGAAGGCTTCCGGACGAGCCGCATGTGGAACGGTAAGAAGCGTAAACCCGCGCTTGCGCACTTCGTCAAGTGTCCAGCGGAGAACGGCCTGCTCCAGGAGGACCAGCTCGTTTTTGAGGTAGTACCACTTACTCCCAGCAAGGCGTGCTCCGCGCTCCAAGTCTAAAAGGTCGAGCTTGCTACAAATAGCCTCGTGGTCTAGAAGGTCTCCGCCACTGCGACGCTCGCCCCAGCTGCTCACCTCTACGTTCCCGCGGTCGTCACTCCCAATTGGCCAATCTTCTTGTGGTAGGTTTGGGATGGCTCGATGTGCTGTCTCACGCAGCTCAGTGAGACGGCGCTCTTCTTCGGCGAGGTCTTGCACCTCGTTGCTAAGGGAGCGCAGCGAATCTCGGCGAGCCTCACGCTCTCCATCTGAAGCGTGTGCCATCTCCTGCGCAGCCTGGTTGCGCTTTGCCTGGAGCTCTTGGAGCCTGCCCTGCAAGGCGCGCAGATCTGTATCCACCCCAAGGTAGGTATCAACTACCTCAGGAGTGTAGCCTTTGCGAGAAATACGCTCGCGCACAAAGTCGGGCTGGGTACGAAGCAGGGCGGGATCAACCATATGGCGCTAGTGTGCCAGGCTTGACTCAGGATAGCGAGAGAACTACGGTGAGACTGCGTTCCAACGTCTTCTACGAAGCAAGCAACGTACCGGTCCAACAACGCTAGCCGTCACCACGTGTGACGGCATTTTTTCGCTAGTCCCGTTCTGGGCGCATGAGTGGAAAGAGCACGGTCTCACGGATGCTCGAGAGCCCTAGGAAGAGCTGGAGGAGACGATCAATGCCGGCTCCAAAACCACACATGGGCGGCATACCGTGTGACATGGCCCGGAGAAAGTCGGCGTCGGTGCGCTGCGCCTCGGGATCACCAGCCAGGCGCAGGACTTCCTGCTCGGCAAAGCGACGGGCTTGCTCCTCAGGATCATTGAGCTCGGAGAAGGCATTGCCAACTTCTGCGCCGTCAATCACCAGGAGGAAGCGCTCGGTAAGGCGCGGGTCATCAGTTTTCTGCTTGGCAAGTGGCGAGAACACGGTAGGAACGTCTAGCACAAAGGTTGGCTGAACCAGGTGCGGGCGCACGGTTTTCTTGTAGAAGAGATCGTAGAGGCGGCCACGACCAAGCTTAGCGTCTGCAGTAATACCACGCTTTGTAAGCTCCTCCACCAATGTCTCATCACTCACCTCGAGAAGGTTAACCCCCGTATACTCCTGAACAAGCTCAATGTACGAACGCCTCGCAAACGGCGCCTCAAAGTTGAGCACCGATCCGTCTGGGCGCTCAACATGAAGTCCTCCTGTTACAGCCTGTGCCAGGCGACAGTAGAGTTCTTCTGTGAGCTGCATACCA
>JALHQF010000010.1:0-10006 GCA_022842085.1 Patescibacteria group bacterium
GATATCGAAAAGGTGTACCTCCGTTCGGTACTTCGCTGTACCGCTCCTTGGGGTGTCTGCCAGAAGTGCTATGGTTCTAACCTGAGCGCTGAGGGTCAGATTCCACTAGGTGAAGCGGTTGGCATCATCGCCGCGCAGGCCATTGGTGAGCCGGGTACCCAGCTCACAATGAAGACCTTCCACCTTGGTGGTGTGGCACAGACAGGCGGTGACATCACGGCTGGACTGCCTCGTGTCGAAGAGCTCTTCGAGGCTCGTATTCCACGTACCCCAGCCGTAATGGCGGAAATTGACGGCAAGGTGAATGTTGACGAAGGTGAGCTTGAGACTGTGGTTACCATCCAGTCTGGTAAGCCAGCTACCCAGGTGCTAGAAGTACCAAAGGCCTTCTCTGTGGTGGTGGCAGCGGGTGACAAGGTTGGCCCGCGGGACGTTCTGGCCCAGGCAAGTGGCGGCAAGACGCTGCGAAGCACCCTAGCGGGTACCGTCTCGATTACCGACAATGTCGTTACCGTTACGGCAAACGAGAAGGAGAGTCGCAGCTACAGCATCACTGGCGATCAGGCGGTGATCGTAGGTTCTGGCGCAACGGTTGCAGCCGGTCAGGCACTCACCGAGGGTCACCTCGACCTCCAGCAGCTCCTTAAGGTGGCAGGCCGAGAAGTGGTAGAGCGCTACATCGTGCATGAGGTGCAGAAAATCTATGTCCAACAGGGTCAGAGCATTAACCATCGGCACTTGGAGGTTATCGTACGAACCATGCTGAGCAAGGTGGCTATTACCGACGCCGGCAGCACCGAGTACGTGCTTTCTCAGGTGGTAGATCAGACTGAGGTTCGTGACCTCATGGCAAAGGGCAAGCTTCAGGCCGAGCAGATGCTCCTCGGGATTACCTTTGCTGCACTTGCTACCAAGAGTTTCCTCTCAGCTGCAAGCTTCCAGCGTACAACCGAGCGTCTCATCGATGCCGCTGTACAGGGCAAGCGTGACGAGCTGCGGGGCTTGAAGGAGAACGTAATTATCGGTAAGCTCATCCCCGCTGGAACTGGGTTCGACCAGAGCCGCGTCGCCAACTAGATTTCTATGCCAACGATTAACCAGCTCCTCCGGAAGCCGCGGCGCTCGCCTGCTAACAAGGTCAACGCCCCGATCCTCAAGAGCACTTTCAACACCTTCCGTAAGCGTCCGGTGCCAGTAACCGCTCCCTTTAAGCGCGGTGTATGCGTGAAGGTCACCACCACCACACCAAAGAAGCCAAACTCCGCTCAGCGTAAGGTTGCCCGTGTGCGCCTTACGAACGGACAAGAGGCTTGGGCCTACATCCCAGGTGAAGGCCACAACCTCCAGGAGCATAGTGTAGTGCTCGTGCGTGGAGGTCGCGTAAAAGACCTTCCAGGCGTGAAGTACCACATCGTTCGTGGTAAGCTTGATGCCCAGGGCGTGAAGAACCGTAAGAAGAGCCGTAGTAAGTACGGGGTAAAGAAGGCCTAACCTTCTAGAAGACCGCTCGGGCAACCGGGCGGTTTTTCGTGTAGCATGCACGTATGCGAGGTCTCGTCGCCCTTTTGGTGCTACTTCTACCCACCGCTACGTATGCCTCTGTACCGCAGAGTGCAAGCTATAGGTTAGACGCCTACGGCTTTACCGCCGGGGGAGGGGGAGGCTCATCCGCAAACTATGAGGCGGAGATTATTATCGGAGCACCCGACACTGGGCTTCCTTCAAGCACGAGCTACCTTGGCTGGCTGGGTTTGACTGGTAGTCGCCAGGCAAATGTGCCGCCAGCACCCACATTTACCAATCCGAGCTCTTTCAGTGATCGTCTCCTAGTGCAGCTCAATGTAGGGGCGAATCCGAGTGATGCAACGTTTGCAGTTGCCTTGAGTACCGATGGCTTCGTAACCTGGCAGTGGGTGAAGTCAGATAACACCCTTGGTGCGAGCTTAACTGCAGGGGATTACCGCACCTATGCTGGCTGGGGGAGTGGCGCCGGAACCTACATCCTCGGTCTCGCTCATACCACAAGCTACCAGACGCGGGTGCTCGCAAGTCGTGGCTACGCAACGGAAAGTCGATTGGGGCCTTCTGCCTCAGCTGCTACGGTTGCACCGGCGCTCACCTTCGATATCGATATTGCGGCCACGGACACAGAAACCTCAGAGCCCTATAGCGTGGCGCTGGGTAACCTGGCACCTGCAAGCGTAACTACAGCATCAAACCGAATCTGGTTCGATGTAGCTACTAACGGTGTAAACGGCGCCACAGTATGGGTTCGAGCCGCCGTACCAAGTCTTGTTGGGGATAGCTCAGGCGCTACCATACCTACCGTAACGGGTAACCTAACTTCGCTCAGCGAGGGCTGGGGACTGCAGGTAGCCTCGCTCACGCAGACTACTGGTAGCCTGTCTGCTAGTAGTCCGTTTAATGGTTCGGCTGAGAATGTGGGAATTCTTACAACTACCTTCCAGCCAGTTGCAACTGCCGCAGGTCAACTCGTTGGAGGAAGGGGGAGTATCTTCGTCAAGGCAAAGCCGCTCAGCGACCAGGCGTCAGATAGCTACCAGAGCCAACTTACGCTGGTTGCGTCGGCAAGCTTCTAGCTTTCGCTTGACCGTATCAGGTTTGGCATTGAATACTGGTTGAGTAATGTCAGCTATGCATACTCGACTCACCCGAATTCTCCTCTCGCTTGCGCTGGTTATCGCCGCCTCACCATTGCTTGTAACTCCGGCGCAAGCAGCACCCTTCCAGCTCTCCTACATTCGTCTCGACCGCATGACAACGAGTACGGCTGGGAACGTGCTTGTGGTTATCCGCCCTGCAACAGCTCAAACTGAGGCAAGCGTGCGTGTAACGATGCCAGCCGGCTTTACCGTGGCTGCAACCCCTACCGTAACTACTACCAACCTCCCTTCCGGCGTAACAGCACTTCCGGGCACACTGAGCGCCGCTGGTGCAGGTCAGGTAGTAACGATTAGCGGGGTAACCGATCTGATCGTCGGTACAAGCTACGGTGTAAACATTGCAACTGGTATCACCAACCACGCGAGTGCTGGTCAGTACACTGCTTCGATCGAAACACGAACTTCAGTTCCGGCAACCATTGACACTTCAAGCAATGCGATCCGCGTTATTGCGAGTGATCAGATTGCTATCACAGCGGTTGTGCCCCCAACGTTCAGCTTCTCCCTTAGTGGTAATACCGATACCTTCACCGCTGATCTTGATCCGGCTGCGGTTCGCTCTACAAGCGGACAGACAGTCAGCGTTGGTACGAATGCGCCGCGCGGGTGGATTGCTTGGGTGCGAAGCGCAAACGCCGCTCTCTCTTCAACAGCTTCGGGTGAAAGCATTGCGACCGCTGGCACGATCGATGGAGCACCTTCAACGCTCACTGCAGGCACATCTGGCTATGTGCTTGATGCCGACCTCACTACGAGTGGCTCTGGCGGTGGCTCGGTAACCATTGATGCTGAGTACAATGGTACAACCACCTCACAAGGTGGCACTCTCTCTACCAACTTCCAGCCATTTGCAAGTCGCAACGGCAAGACGACTGGTGACGTTATAACGCTGCTTGGTCGCGCTGCGATTAGCTCGGTTGTTGCTGCAGCGCCCGATTACACCGATACCTGGACAGTTGTAGGTGCTGCAGTGTTCTAAGTCTGCGTGTTCCTTCGCGAAAGCCTAGTGGATTCCGCTAGGCTTTTTGCGTAACCTGGAACCATGCTGTTACCACGATTCGTACTGACTACGTTTGCATCATTTCTCCTGCTAGTGGCTGGGCCAAGGAGTGTGGGTGCAGCCACGGGTGGCCTAAGTCTCACCACCACACCTAACCCTTCGAGCCTCGTTGTGGAGCCTGGTAAAACGGTTACGCAAACCTACCGGGTAACGAATACTGGCCAGGAAACTGAAGACCTCAAGCTGAGCCTTGCTCCATTTCGGGCCTACCGAGATACAGGCTTTCCTGAGCTACGAGATCCAAGCTCGGCGGACGACTTTCTCGCTTGGTACCGCTTCGATCGGACGAGGCTTACGATCGCACCAGGAAGCACGGCAAGTTTTACGCTTACGGTAACCCCACCGGCAACCACGGCAGGTGGGCAGTACGTTGCTGTGCTGATCACCCGCGCAAACGAAGAAGATGCAGGCCTTGCTGGTCAGAGTCGCATCCGTGGAGGCGTGGCCATCCTTACGTTGGCAGATGTGCAGAGGGCCTGTGTAGACAATGCAACAACCTGCAGCAAGCGCTCACTCGAACTCGAGAGCTTCACTCCTGAGTCATGGTTCGTCGAGTACCTGCCGGTGCAGATGCGTGTAGCACTCACTAACACTGGAAACACCCACGTGGTGCACGGCGGCTCCATCACCATTAAGAAGGGCGATACACAGATTGGTGATCCCTTTGCGGTAAACCCAGACGGTGGAGCGATACTGCCCGAGAGCACCCGAACCTTTACAGCCTCATGGACCGACGGCGCAAACCAGTTTTCTTGGAACCTCCCAAACGTGCGCTGGGGCCGTTACACCGCCGAGCTTGCCATTGTGTACGACGATGGGGTACGAGACCAACTGATCGTCAGCGAAACACACTTCTGGGTTCTCCCTTGGAAAATCATCCTTAGCCTGGCCCTGATTGCACTAGTATTCTTTATCGGTTTGCACAGCACGGCAAAGAAAGCCTTTTCTAGGCGACGACGGTAATGGGGGCAATTACCGTTAGCCCGGATCGGCTTATTCTGACGGTTGGAGCTCCGCAGAGTATCAGTCTTAGTAGTGAGGCTGGTAGGTACAGCGTTGTGTACCCAGATGGGGTGGAGGGCCCCTCAGAAGTTGTTCTGCTCGAACGCGGTGTAGTGCAGCTCGAGGTAAAGGCGAGTGCTCCATTGCTCACGCCCCGCTCTATCCTGATTGTCCGCGAAGGAGCAGAGGTAGAGGTTGGTGTGCGAATCCCTGTACTCGCGCTCTCTCCTGGGGCAAGGGTGTCGGGGGATTTAGAGGTACTGGGTCTCGGGCGTGTTGCCCATAGCGGTGAAACTGTAGTGCTGCGAGTGAAGGTTGGCAACGAAGCGCCAGTGTACATGACGGGTTCGATTACGGTTCAGGGCGGGGCGCGTACCTTCCTGCGAGACGCGCTACCAGGAGAGCTTCTGCTACCAGAATCTGAGGCAACCTACGAGCTCGTGCTTAAGCAAGATCAAGGACAGTTCTTCCCTTCGCGTGCCATGCTCGAGGTCGTCACGCCCATTGGCGCTATTGAGCGACCAATCTGGTACTTGGGGAGCATGAGCTTTTGGTTTAGCACGGCAGTCGCTATACTGGTACTTGTAATCTTTCTCCGTGCGCTTACTCGTTCGAAACGTTCTGTTCGCCGCTCTCCTGGCTACCTCAGGCGTCTTCGCTGGCGCCAATTCCGCTAGTGCTGCCCCTGGAATTCTGCGGCAAATCCCATTTCAGGGCAAAGTAACCGCGCTCAGTGGCACCAACATTGCCAATGGTACCTATTCGGTTGTGTTTGCGCTCTACTCGGTGGCCAGTGGAGGCGTGGCAATCTGGTCCGAAACCCAAAGCCTCACCTTCACCGATGGAGTATTCAGCGCCTACCTTGGTGCCGTTACGAGCCTTCCTGGTTCGGTAGACTTTAACACTGATAACCTCTACCTGGGTATCAACGTTAACAGTGATGGCGAAATGACTCCGCGCGTGCGACTCGCTGCGGTTCCGCAGGCATTTAACGCCGAGAAGGTATCTGGCCTCACCGTTACCAATACCACCGGAACGCTCACGATTCCCAACAGTCGAACGGTGAGCTTCGGCCACAACTTCACAACATCCGGTGCAAACCCACTCACCTTTACGACCACCGGAACTACGAATGCCACCATTCCGCTTGGCACCGTAACCCTCGCCGATCTAGCAAGCTCCCAAACCTTTACCAACAAAACCTGGCAAGGCAATACCGTCGGTGCAATCTATGGAGGAACCGGTCAGACCTCTTACGCTACGGGTGATTTGATCTACGCAAGTGCAACCAACGTATTGGCGAAGCGCACGATCGGCTCCACAGGGCAGTGTCTGGTGGTGGCAGGTGGTGTACCAACCTGGGGGAGCTGTGGCGTTGCTACCTTGCAGAATGCCTACGATGCCGGCCCGACGGTAAATGTTGCGGCTACCGATATCCAGTTCGATCTCACCCTCGATGGTGGCATTGATACCAACTTTATCGTAACCATTGCGGGCGGCTCGGCTGGGCAGTTTCGCGTGAGCACCACGGCTGGCCAGTTCTACGTTGAGCAGGGCTCAGTTACGAGCACGATGCCGCTCACGGTTTCGGCGGCAGCCAGCATCTCAGGTACGCTCACCCTGGCAGGTAGTCCAAGTATCGCAACCGCCAGCGGAAACCTTACCCTCCAGCCAGCGGGTACGGTCACAGCGGCAAATGTACAGATTGGTGCAGGGGGAGCTGGTTCTGCAACGCCAGACCTCCTGGTGGTAGATGCGAAGTCAACGACAGGAGATCCAACAGCAGTAGATGGCGCTATCTACTACAACAAAAATTCACGAAAGTTTCGCTGCGCCCAAGATGGTGTTTGGTTCGACTGCATTTCCTACCCAGGCGTGAGTAGCGCAGAGAGAGACGCCGAGTCATGGATGCCGCTGAACAACACCGCTACTGCGCTGAGCACGCTCTACGCAGGCACGATCACCGCCAGCGGTACGGGCGCAGCAAACGCTACGACCGATGGTATGTTTGTCTCGTACACGACAGCGGCGGTTATCAACTCTCCGGCAGGAGTCGAAGGGAACACCTCGGGTCGGTTCCGAGCGGACTGGCGACCTAGGATGTCAATGACTCTCCGCACAGGAGCGAGTATCGCGAACCAACGAATCTGGGCTGGATTTTCTAACTCTGCAACCACCACCGACGTTCCGACACTTGCAAGCCGGCAGGTTGGCTTCCGCTATTCAACGACAGCCGGAGATACCACCTGGAGGTGTTTCTCAACCGATAGTGTGGGTGTCTCCGCTGCTTCCGACACCGGGATTACGGTTGCCGCCAACACAACGTACATTCTCGATCTGGATTGGTCGGTTTCAGGTACCCTCGTTTGCCGGGCACGTACGCTAACCGGCAACCCGGGGACGGTTACCGTGACTACCAACCTCGATAATGCCGGCACAACGGAACTGCGGCCACGCATTCGCATGACAAACACAACAGCAGCGGCAACGGTTTTCTCAATCGGGAACGTAGCATTCGACCACAGGTAGTGACACTGCAGGAGATTTGGGCTAGAGTCGTTCTTGTGCACGCAGTACCCGCTCCGGGGAAGTTACGCGTCTCATCTACAAGGAGTAATTAATTCGAAATCATGGCACGAGGTGCTGTAACCATTCGCCGCCCGGACGTTCCAAATGACGTCCGCTACGGCTCCCAGACTGTTACCAAGTTCATCAACTACGTGATGGTTGATGGCAAGAAGAAGACTGCTGAGAAAATTGTCTACACCGCCCTTGAGAGCGCAAGTGCAACACTTGGCGCCCCTGCGCTCGATGTGCTCGAGCAGGTGCTCGGCAACATCATGCCGGTAGTAGAGGTGCGCGGCCGCCGTGTTGGTGGCGCAAACCTCCAGGTACCTATGGAGGTGCCAAAGAACCGTCGTCTCCAGCTTGGTATGCGCTGGTTGCTTGCAGCGGCGCGCAGTAAGAAGGGGAAAGCTATGCACATCAAGCTCGCTGAAGAGCTGGTGGCTGCCTACAACAACGAAGGTGCTGCCGTGCGTAAGCGTGAGGACACCCACAAGCAGGCCGAGGCCAACCGCGCCTTTGCCCACTTCGCTCGTCGCCGATCCTAATAACCTAAAGGAGGAACCCTATGTCCCGTGAGTATCCACTCGAGAAGGTTCGCAACATCGGAATCATCGCCCACATCGATGCCGGTAAGACCACCGTTTCGGAGCGCATCCTTTTCTACACCGGAAAGACCCACAAGATTGGTGAGGTGCACGATGGCGCCGCCACCATGGACTGGATGGAGCAAGAGCAGGAGCGTGGTATTACCATTACCGCTGCTGCTACCACGGCTTTTTGGACACCTTCAACACGTCCAGGTAGCGATACCCACCGCCTCAACATCATCGATACGCCAGGGCACGTAGACTTTACCGTAGAGGTACAGCGCTCCCTGCGCGTACTCGACGGTGGAGTAGTGGTATTTGACGGTGTGGCTGGTGTAGAGCCACAGTCTGAGACCGTGTGGCGTCAGGCCGACGACTACGGCGTGCCACGTATTTGCTTCATCAACAAGCTCGATCGCATGGGTGCCGACTTCATGAAGGCGTACCAGAGCATCCTCAACCGGCTCACACCAAATGCAATCCCCGTACAGCTGCCAATTGGTGCCGAGGCAGACTTTACCGGTCTCATCGACCTCGTAACCGGTACGGCTCGCATCTTTAAGGACGATATGGGAAAGGTCTTCGAAGATGTGGCTATCCCGGCCGAGCACCAGGCAGAATATGAGCTCTGGCGGGGCAAGCTCGTCGAAAAAGCGGTAGAGCAAGACGAGGCTCTCATGGAGAAGTTCTTCGCGGGTGAAGAGCTCACCGTTGCTGAGCTACGTGGAGCGATCCGCAAGGGAACACTCGCTCGAACCCTCGTGCCAGTGCTCACCGGTACTGCTCTCAAGAACAAGGGTGTACAATCGCTGCTCGATGCAGTTGTTGAATACTTGCCAAGCCCACTCGATATCCCACCGGTCAAGGGGATTAACCCGAAAACCGAAGAGGAAGTAGAGCGCAAGGCAGACGATGCCGAAGGCTTCAGTGCCCTGGCGTTCAAGATTGCTACTGACCCGTTCGTAGGGAAGCTCACCTTCTTCCGCGTCTACTCCGGAACGCTCAAGGCTGGCTCGTACGTCTACAACTCAACCAAGGGTGAGCAGGAGCGTATTGGGCGCATCGTGCGTTTGCACTCTAATAGCCGTGAGGACGTAGATGTGGTGTACGCCGGTGAGATTGCGGCAGCGATTGGGCTCAAGGCCACGAAGACTGGTGACTCGCTCTGTGACCCTCAGAAGCCAATTATGCTCGAGAACATCGAGTTTGCCGACCCGGTAATCCAGCAGTCTATCGAGCCAAAGACGAAGGCTGACCAGGAGAAAATGGGCATCGCCCTGCAGCGTCTCGCTGAGGAGGACCCAACCTTCAAAGTGTTCTCCCACCCAGAGACGGGTCAAACCCTTATTGCAGGCATGGGTGAGCTCCACCTGGACATCATCGTTGACCGTATGAAGCGAGAGTTTAAGGTAGAGGCAAACGTGGGTCAGCCACAGGTTGCCTTCAAGGAAGCCATCCGCGCCTCCGTTGAGCGCGTCGAAGGCAAGTTCGTTCGCCAAACCGGTGGCCGTGGTCAGTTTGGCCACATCGTCATCAACATGATGCCAGGCGAACCGGGTTCTGGATTTGTCTTTGAGAGCAAGATCGTTGGTGGTGTAGTGCCGAAGGAGTACATCAAGCCAGCCGAAGAGGGGATGCGTGAGGCGCTTGAACGCGGCGTACTTGCTGGATACCCAATTCTCGATGTAAAGATCGAAGCGATCGACGGCTCGTACCACGACGTAGACTCCTCAGAGATGGCATTCAAGATTGCCGGATCGATGGCTGCCCAAGAGGCTGTCAAGCGCGCCAGCCCGGTAATTATGGAGCCGATCATGAAGGTTGAGGTGATTGTGCCCGAGGAGTACTTCGGTGACGTGATGGGAGACCTCTCAGGTCGGCGAGGAATGATCCAGGGCAGCGAAGATCGGATCGGTGGAATTAAGGTGATTACCGCCATGGTTCCGCTTGCCAACATGTTTGGGTACGCCACCAACCTTCGCTCAGCTAGCCAGGGTCGGGGTTTCTACACCATGGAGTTTGCCAGCTACGCGGATGTTCCATCGAATGTTCAGAAGGACATTATCGATGGAAAGATTAAGTAAGGGCTCCTCCACTGAGCCGCC
>JALHQF010000010.1:10016-11961 GCA_022842085.1 Patescibacteria group bacterium
GGGGCGGTTTCATGTTGCTTTCATCTCTTGCTGTGAAGGTGTGGTAGGGTAGCTGTATGTACCAAATTGCCGAAGCGCGCACCTACTTGCTCCAAGATGCTCCACCTCCACGTGAGCAGCGCTGGGAGGCCGTAGGTGACCCTGCATCGTTCGTGCGGATGCTAGAAGTCCTTTTAGGCCATCCTGCTTCTCCTGAAACGCAGGCCGCTATCCAAACCTACGGCTTGCGTCACTTTCGGTACGTAACGGAGGCAGCGAGTATTGCGAAGCTCTTCGCACTTTCTCTTGAAGAGGCCGAAAAGCTGCTTACGGTGGTGAGCACCCTTCGTCCACTCCTCAGTGACATGCGCAGTGCTCTGCCACTCATGCGCTCCATAGAAGATGTTGCCCATGCCTACCGTCACCTCGCGGAGAGCCCAAGCGAAACGCTGCTAGTTCTCGGTGTAGATTTGCGTTACCAGCTTCAGTTTGAGGGTCACGTCGCCCAGGGTCCGATTGAGCATATGCGCATCCTGCCGGCCGACGTTCTTGCCCCGATTCTCGCACGCAAGCTTCCGGCGTTCCTCTTGGTGCACAACCATCCAAGTGGTGATCCAACACCTTCACCATCTGACATTGCGACCACACAGACGCTCTTCAAGGCTGCTGAGCTTATGGGGGTTCAACTCCTTGACCACGTGGTGATTGCCCGTGACGGGGTGCGCTCCGCACTCTTCCTAGAGGAAGGGCTTGACGCACCAGGTTTGGTGGGGTAGCATTCTTCGGTAGCGCTGGCGCAGGTACGTCGGCATGCTTCATCACCCAAAACACCTAAGTACACCCAGACGCTATGGCGGAAGTCTTCCAGCGCACGAAGCCACACGTGAACGTGGGTACCATTGGTCACGTAGACCACGGGAAGACCACGCTTACGGCTGCTATCACCTCTGTACTCGCAAAGAAGGGCCTTGCAGCTGCCCGTGGGTACGCAGATATCGATAACGCTCCAGAAGAGAAGGCGCGTGGTATTACCATCGCTACCTCTCACCAGGAGTACGAATCCGAAAACCGCCACTACGCTCACGTTGACTGTCCAGGTCACGCTGACTACGTAAAGAACATGATCACCGGTGCTGCTCAGATGGATGCAGCAATCCTGGTTGTTTCTGCAGCTGATGGTCCAATGCCACAAACCCGTGAGCACATCCTGCTCGCAAACCAGGTTGGCGTGAAGCACATCGTAGTCTTCCTTAACAAGGTAGACATGGCAGACATGGACCTCGTAGATCTCGTTGAGGTTGAAGTTCGTGAGCTCCTCAGCAAGTACGGTTTCCCAGGTGACGAAGTTCCTTTCATCAAGGGATCTGCACTCCGTGCACTCGAGGGTGATGCTGCCTACGAGGCAAACATCATGGAGCTCGTACAGGCACTCGATGATTATGTTCCAACCCCAACCCGTGAGACCGACAAGCCACTGCTCATGCCTGTGGAAGACGTCTTCTCCATTAAGGGTCGTGGTACCGTTGCAACCGGCCGTATCGAGCGTGGAACCGTAAAGGTTGGTGAGGAAGTCGAGATTGTAGGTATCCGTCCTACCAAGAAGGTAACCATCACCGGTGTTGAGATGTTCCGCAAGCAGCTTGAGAGCGGACAGGCTGGTGATAACGTAGGTCTCCTCATCCGTGGAATCGAGCGTGATGACATCGAGCGCGGTCAGGTTATCGCTAAGGTTGGCTCTATTACTCCTCACTCAGAGTTTGAGGCCGAAGCCTATATCCTGAGCAAGGACGAAGGTGGTCGCCATACACCATTCTTCAAGGGTTACAAGCCGCAGTTCTACGTCCGCACCACAGACGTAACTGGTGAGGTAATTCTCCCAGCAGGTGTTGAGATGATCATGCCTGGTGACACCACCAAGATGAACGTTGTGCTCATCACTCCAGTGGCCATGGAAGAGGGTATGCGC
>JALHQF010000010.1:11971-14214 GCA_022842085.1 Patescibacteria group bacterium
GTGAGGGTGGCCGAACCGTTGGATCCGGCGTGGTAACCAAAATTACCAAGTAGCGAGCTACACGTGTCCCTCCCTGTAAGGGGAGGGCATCGTGTCTCCCGCGAGACTCACCTATGACCCAAGCACCAGCCCAATCCATTCGCATCCGCCTCAAGGCGTTCGACAACCGGATTCTCGACCGGTCAGCGAAGCATATCATTGATGCCATCCTCCGCACCGGTGCAAAGGTGAGCGGTCCTGTGCCTCTCCCAACCGAGAAGCATGTAGTTACCGTGATCCGCAGCCCGCACATCGACAAGGATTCTCGAGAGCAGTTCGAGCAGCGTATCCACAAGCGTCTCATTGACGTGCGTGATTTCGCCACCAATACCATTGATTCCCTCATGAACCTTGATCTCCCGTCCGGTGTGGACATCGAGATCAAGATGTAACCACCTATTTCTAGCAGAACCTCTGGGGAGTTTCCCCACGTTCAGAGCATCGTCCATGACACCTCTCCTCGGATACAAGCTGGGCATGACGCGCGTCTTCTCACAGACGGGTGAAATGATCCCTGTTACCGCCATTCAGGCGGATCCGTGCGTCGTTACCCAAATTCGTGCCACTGAGCGCGATGGGTACCAGGCGGTACAAATTGGTACCGGCGCCGCACGCCACCCAAAGAAACCCCAGGTTGGCCACACCAAAGGCCTCCAAGCAACTCCGCAGGTTCTGCGAGAGTTCCGCACCGAAGCCGATTTTGCCGTTGGTCAGGAGCTTACCGTTGCCAACCTCAGTATTGGTGACCGACTCAAGCTGACAGGCGTATCAAAGGGTAAGGGGTTCCAGGGCGTCATTAAGCGTCACGGCGCAAAGCGTGGACCAGAGACGCATGGTTCTGATCATCACCGTGCACCGGGCTCAAGCGGTTCTATGTTCCCGCAGCACGTGCTCAAAGGGAAAATCGCTCCAGGCCGCATGGGTGGAGATCAGGTTACGGTTCGCAAGGTTGAGGTAGTAGATATTCTGCACGACCAGAACCTTATTCTGGTCAAAGGCCCAGTTCCAGGTTCTCGCGGTTCCCTCATCTCGCTCGTAACAATGTAGCCATGAGCAAGATGACATTCCCACTCTACGACGCCCAAGGCGTAAAGCAGGGCACAGTTGATGCCCCTGCACTCTTCCAAATTGAGGTAAACAGGAGCCTGATTCACCGCTACGTTATCTGGGTTCAAGAGCTCCTACGTCGCTCCACGGCTCATACGAAAACTCGCGGCGAGGTCTCCGGCGGTGGTAAGAAGCCCTGGAAGCAGAAAGGTACCGGCCGTGCCCGTGTTGGCTCAACTCGAAACCCAGTGTGGCGCACTGGTGGTATCGCCCATGGTCCCCGCGCAGAGCGCACCTACGAGCCGCGTATGCCACGCCAGGAGCGCCGCAAAGCATTCTTCAGCGCACTCTCAAGCCGTGCAACTGAGGTTTCTGTACTCCAGGCATGGCCAATGACGGCGCCAAAGACCAAGGATGCAGAGAAGGTAATTGAAGCTCTTAAGCTTTCGAACCGCCGCGTCCTCCACATCATCCCAGCTCATGAACAGGTAGTTGAGCGTTCACTGAGTAACATCAGCAACGTAACTACCAAGACCGTGGCAGACCTTAACGTGCTGGATGTGCTCCACAGTGAGTCCATCCTCATCACCCCAGAGGGACTTGCCCATCTCGAGCAGCACTTTACCCCAACGGTATGAAGGCCTTTCTCACTCCCCACGTTACGGAAAAGTCGTACGCAACCATCCCAGAAGACGCGAAGGCGGTAGCGACGTACACCTTCCGTGTCCCGCGCCAGGCAAACAAGACCCAGGTCAAGAATGCCATCGAAACTGCATTCAAGGTTTCCGTTGAGGATGTGCGCATTCACACACTTCCAGGTAAGGCACGACGCTTTAAGGGCGTTATGGGCCGAACATCGATGCGACGTAAGGCAATTGTCCGCCTAAAGGCTGGTCAGCGTCTCGCAATCTTCGATCTGCCAAAGGAAGAGACCTCCGAAGCAAAGAACGCATAGGCCATGCAAAAGAACCGAAACTACAAACCAACCTCGCCAGGTCGTCGCGCCATGACGGCTCAGGACTTCTCGATGATTACGTCGGCAACTCCTGAGAAAAGCCTCCTCGTGAGCCTCAAGCGCCATGCTGGCCGCAACTCTGCTGGCCGCATTACGGTGCGTCACCAGGGTGGGGGAGTTGCCAAGCGCTACCGCATGGTTG
>JALHQF010000011.1 GCA_022842085.1 Patescibacteria group bacterium
CGCTTGCACTCGTAGCTCAGTGGATAGAGCGTCTGGTTGCGGTCCAGAAGGTCGCAGGTTCGATTCCTGCCGAGTGTACCAAAGCTTCAGAAAAGAACACGAAAGGTCCTCGCTACGCTGCGGATTATTCGTGTTCTTTTCTTCGGCCTTATTTGGCTGCGGAGTCGTCTCCTTTTTCTTTCACTTACATTTTAGGCCAGAAAGGTCCTCGCCCTTACGGGCTGCGGATTATTCCCACGAGTTTTTCGTTCACGCTTGCGGAGGGGGCTCTTTTTCTTTGGCTTTCACTCACAAGTGAACGTCCCCGCTACCTGCTCCTCACTCCTGCCAGAGCGAGCTTCCCAACCACCTGTACCCCAGCTGCTCGCAGTGCAGCTTCACAGGCGCGCAGTGTTGCACCTGTCGTGACCACATCGTCGATAAGCCAAACGGGTCGGGTGGTATGCCTGCACACCGTGAACCTGCCGCTCACCTCTTCGGCTCGCTTGGCCCTCGATAGACCCACGCTCGAACCGCGCCGATGAGCGCGAAGGAGCGTAAGTCGCTCGCTACCCCAAGCAGCAGCTCCATCAGCGGCAATTACCTCACCTTGTGCATAGCCACGTGCCCAGCGCCGGAGCATAGGGGTTGGTATGCCCGCACAGGCTTCGATCGGTTGGGGCGGCAACAATCGCTCGACCAGCTCCCGCGATACCCCTTTGAGACCTTGGTACTTGAGCGCGTGCAGCACCTGCCGCACCTCCTCAAACTCCCAAGCGTACCAGGTGCCCGACTCATGAGTTCGCCACTTGGGCTGAGGCAAGCAGGCACCACACACGAGGCTTCCTTCTCGCCCACACACCACGCAGCTCACTGGCGCAAGCCAGTGGAGCAAATCCATAGCTACCGCTTACTCCACAGTTCGGGGAAGCTCTGGATGCGCGTATCCCAGAGCCAGGTTTTTACCCAGATGCGCTGATCGAGCTGCTCTCGTGTGAGCTTCCACCAAGGCGCGGCATGGGGAGCCAACCACCAGCCGACCAGCATGATAAGGACGAGACCCACGAGCGTTACCCAGCGCTTTCCACGCTGCCAGGCATAACCCAGCCACCAGCAGAGCGCCATGGTGCCAAAGAGGCTGGCTGGCAGGTAGTGGTAGTGGAACATCACCCGGTCAACGCCGATGAACGGTAGGTAAGCGGCAATCCATGCCAGAATTACCACGACAAGGAAGTGATCAACTGGGACCTTCTGAAGGAGTTGTCGCAACACTCGCCCAATACCAGCCGCAACGGCCAGGAAGCCTCCGGTCCAGAGGACAGGGTTACCCAGGGTGGTCATGAGTTCAATACCTTTACCTCCGGCATCCTGGTACCAAAACAGCGTGGGACGCAGCTGGAACGGCCAGGTGTCCCAGGTGCTGCTCCAGGGGTGCGTGGCCGTAAGCGTAGCATGGTAGTTGAATGCCTGAATGTGCCAATTGACTGTTGCCTTGAGCACATCACGTGCGCCATCAAGCGACTCACCAAGTGCTGAGGATGCAAACACCAGCAAAAGCACCGCAGGGAACCACGCAAATGCTTGCAACAGCCTCCCCTGACGCCAAAACAGGTACGCAGCCGGAAGTGCTACCGCAAGTCCAACCCACTTAATAGAACCCGCGATGCCAAGGAGAAGTACCGGTACCCAGAGCGGCACCCATCGGCTGCTAGCCGCAATCAGCACCAGTACACAGGCCAGTACGAGCATCCCATCCATCAACCCCGTGCGACTGTACGTGGTAAACGCCATATCCATGGCAACTGCCGCACCTACGAGGAGCGCCATTACCCGTGTGCCACCAAGTCGCAGGGTGAGCCAAGCACTGGCCGGGATGAGCGCCAAGCCCGCCAAGAGCGGTGCCATGCGCCAACCAATAGGGTTATCCCCCAAGAAGAGCATCGAAACAGCAATGATGAGCTTACCCAGCGGGGGGTGTACATCAAAGACGTCGGCTCCCGTAAGGTACTTCTGGGCAAACACCGGAAAGTACACCTCATCAAAGACGGTTTCGCCTGGGTAGCCGAGCTTCCACACGCGCAGGAACACTCCAAACCCTACTGCAACCATCACGAGTGAAATGAGCACCCACTGGATAGGTGTAAGCTGAGGCAGCCGAAACGAACGGATTCGCATGCACCAAGGCTACCATCTAGGAGCCTTGGGTCTAGCCTCGTCTAACGTGAACGGTTGCTCGACTCCTTCACGCAGCGCATACTGCTGCTATGACGCAGAATCCCCAATCTGGACTTGCGCCCATCGATCCATCCACCTGGATGGAGGAGGTCGAGGGACAGCTCGCCATTGACGTCTACCAGACGCCAGACCACCTTATCTTGAAAGCGCCCATCGCTGGCGTGCGCCAAGAAGACCTCGAGGTTTCGATTACCGAAGACCAGGTCACCATTCGCGGCGAGCGGCACGATCGCCACGACCACGAAGTTGAAGGCTACCTTGTGCAAGAGTGCTACTGGGGCAGCTTTTCGCGCACATTTCCCCTTCCAGTCGCCGTCGTGGCCGAGCAGGCCCAGGCTCGACTGATTGATGGCGTACTCACCATCACCATTCCCAAGGCCGCTTCGAGTAAAGCCCGCACGGTAACCGTGCAAGTTGGCTGATGCAACCCTGGCTTCGCATCGTCCTCGCTATTCTCGGAGTTGGAGCTTTCATCGTTGTTGTCTTGCTGATTATCAATGCAGTACGCAATCGAGACACAGCAAGTAGCACGCCCCCTGTAGTTCGAGTTTGGCGCCTTGAGCAAGACGTCGATGTAGTAGCAGATCTTGTCAGTGAGTTTGAGGAAAGCAGTGGCGCCGACATTGTCTTCACCAAGCAGACCTACAACGGCTATGAAATTGCAGCCCTCAAGTCACTCGCCGCACGACAAGGGCCAGATATCTGGAGTATTCCCTCATTCTGGATTGCAGACCAGTACCCGCGCACCATCGATCTACCGGAAAACCTCCTCGCGAGCGCCCAGGGCAATACCCCCGTAAGCCTCAAGGAAGCCATCAAGCTCGATTACCCAGCGGGCATTGCAAGGCTTCTTCTAGATGATAAGGGAGAGAAGGTAGTAGCTCTCCCTTCAGTAGTGGATACCTATCGCATCATCTACAATCCTGCACTCTTCGAGGCAGCCTATACTGAGTATCGCATTCGCCAAGGAGAAGGTGCCGATGAGGGTAGCCTCCAAGCGGTTCGCCGACTCTTGGGTGCACCTGGAAAAACATGGGAAGAGATCATTGAGCAGGTGCCGTACCTGACGCTTCGCTCCGGTGCACAGGTAAGCCGCTCGGCCATCGCACTCGGCTCTGCGGATAATATCCCGTACTCCAGCGACATCTTGCAGTTCCTCATCCACCAGAACGGTCAGGAGATCGTCTCTTCTGATCGCACTTCAGCAGTTTTCCACCTTCCGATTACCAGTCCCGCAGGGGTCGAGATTCGACCGGGAGAAGAAGCTCTTCGCTTCTTCACGCAGTTCTCAAACGTCACAAGTAGTGCCTACACGTGGAACGCCTCTATGCCAGATGCTGTGCAGGCATTTGGCGAGGGTAAGCTGGCCATGCTTATCGCCGATCAAAATACCGCGGCAGAGATTGCCACGCGCTTCCCACGCTTGGAGTTTTTCAACGCACCAATGCCACAGATCAGCATTGGCCCTGGGAGCACACCGAAAAACCTCATTGTCTTTATGGCTGAAGTGGTAACTCCAACCACACCAAACCGGCAGGCTGCCCTCAATTTTCTCGTGCCATACACTGGGTCTGCTTCGGTGGCAGCCATGGCCTCAGAGCGCGGAGTATACACACCCTACAAGTCTCGCCTCGAGGCGCAGGCCGATGGGGATCCGCTCGCCGCACAAATTCTCACAGGAGTAGCACTGTACAAGCGTCAACACGATCAGTTTGACCAAGCGTTCCAGCAGATGATTCGCGATGTTGCTCAAAATGGACTCAGCCCAGCCGACGCGCTTACCAAAGGCTCTGAAGAGATAAACCGTCTCCTCAAGCTTCCCGTTGAGTAGTATGGGATTCTCTACGCTTCCGTCAGGCCCCAACGGCACCATTGGGGTAAGCGACCCGAACGCCATTCCGGTGCTCTTGGCTGGGTACGTTGCGCAGGTGCTCCTCTTCCTCGTCCTACCACTCCTGGTAATCGGCGTACTCTGGACGGGAGCACGACTGATCACGAATTCGGGGAAACCAGAGGAAGTTGCACGTGCAAAGAAAACCTTTGGCTACATGCTCTCTGGAGTGGTGATTGTACTCCTGTCCGGCATCATCGTGCAGGCAGTTACCAGGAGCCTCACATGAAGGCGCTCCTGCTCGCCTGTGCGCTCATTGCAAGCCTGCTTCCTGTGACGGCACTGGCCAGCACGAGCACAACTCCGACTCCAACTCCGAGTACATCTGCGAGCACAACTCCGACTCCAACAGCTACCCCAACGACAGCTATCACCATCGCCAAGAACATCTGCGATGATCCCGGTTTCTACGACCAAGCGTTTCGCTACCGCGCGGTCTACAACGCACAGGGCGGCATTAACGGTAGCGCTTCGAGCCTCGGTAGCGGAATCGCACTCTTTCCGATCGTTCCCGACGGCTTGCGCGGCTTCCTGACGTACGACGGAGGTACCGTCTCTCCGGTAGCAAGTGCCCAGGAACGTTCAAAGCTCATTTTCGAAGGAGGTAAGGTATGCACGCCCCCGCAGTGGACCCTTCCCGTGGCCTGGTACTTCTTGCAGAAAGCCTTCATCGGCATCACCTGGCTCGCCACGGTAGCCACCACGCTCTTCCTCCTCTATGCTGGCGTGCTCTACCTCACCGGCTTTGCCAACGAGAAGAACGTCGAGCAAGCAAAGAAACTCATCACCGCTAGCCTCACTGGACTCATCTTGGTGCTGCTCGGTCAGCTCGCTGTGGGCGCGGTAATCCGGCTCCTCAGCAACGACCCGAATGATCTCCCATTCAACAACCAACTCGACCTATGAGTAGCTTGATTCCCGACCCTACGGCTATCGCCACGCCGCAGGCACTCCCTACAGCAGCGGGTCTTGGCGAGATCCTGAACAACACGTATAGCACGCTCTTGCCAGTTCTACTCATCTTTCTGGGCATTGTTGCCGTGGTAGGGGTGATGTGGGCAGGATTCCAGTACCTCGTAGCGCAGGGCGACCCCAAGGCCGCAGAGGCCGCCAAGGCTCGTATCCTCAACGTCGTGTATGGGGTGCTTGTGCTCGCACTGGGCACCACCGTTATTGGCCTTCTTATTGGCTTGCTCCGCTGGGGAATCGGGCAAGTTGCTAATTGAAGTTGACACCAGGGTGGCAGCGTCCGTACCCTAAGAGCATCAACCGATCACCTATGCGCCGATTCCTCACTACCCTTTCGCTCGCAATTGCTGGATTCGTGCTCTCCACCCCAGCACAATCCGCACTTGCAACTACATCTGCTGCCGACAACAGGTTTAGGCTCCCTTTCATTGAAGCTCCGCTCAACGGAGGCACCATTTCCTTCGCCACGCTCTTTAACAGCATTATCAATGTAATTCTGGTAATTGCGGGCTTCCTCGCTATTGTGTACCTCATCTTCAGCGGTATTCGCTACATCACCTCAGCTGGAAATGCGGACCAAGCCAAAGCAGCCCGCCAGGGAATTATTAACGCAGTTATCGGCATCGCGGTGGTAGTTGCATCGTTTGTTATCGTACGCCTTGTTGCCCAGGCAACTGGCGGCGCCGTACAAACCATCAACAACGGGAGCACGTCTGGATCGGTCACAAGTGGTGGAGGGGTAACGCGCTAGCCATTGGGAAAAGCCCCCTGCGGTGCAGGGGGCTTTCTTGCTAGAAGACTCGGTTGGTCTTCAAGAGGTTGACCGACCACATGCGGCCGGAAGCACTGAGGTCGTCCATGTCCTCTTGATTGAGGCGCAGGATAAGGTGGGTGGCGGTTTCCCGCTCCACGCTCGCTCGAACGACTTTCTCATCATCCCCAGCGCTAAAGATGACGCTCAACTCACCTTGCGGCAAGGCAACGCCACCAGCCTTCTCGAGAGAAATACCACTCCCACCAAGTGCCGAAGCAATGGAGGAGAAGTTACTCTGGAACAGCGGTGCCAGCACCTGCGTTGAAGCAAGCGTTGGACCAAGGCTGTTTACCAGTGCATTGAGCTGCGCCTGGTTGAGCCCCTGACTCTGACGAGCCTCCCCGTAACCACCCTGGTTACCAAGGAAGAGGCCGAAGAGGTCGCGCCAGTTGCCCTGGAGCAAGCTGGTATCGACCCTTACAGATGAGTTCCGCATGGCCGTGCGGGAAGTATTCCCCGCTCGCACCAGCGTTCGCTCACGCAGATCGACGATCTGCCAGCGGACCGTGAGGGTTTCTCGCTCTTGAGTGCGGCCAAGGTCAAGGTTGAACCTGGGCAGGTCGAGGTACAGACCTTGCTGCACCTGGCTCGTTGCCAAAAACACGGTAGCGACAAGGAGCAAGTCGGGGTCGCCCTTGACGTAGAACGGCAAGGGGTTAGCCGTAGGCTCTCCGCGCAGCCATCCCTCCAGGTTCTGAGTCGCCCTTCCAGAGGAAGTGGTGTGCCAGGCGGCGCTCTTGGCGCCCGTGGCCACCACCATTTCTTGGATAGCCATACGCATGGCAGAGGCAAGCTCCGGGTTGACATCACCGATGACATCTACCGCCCAAGTCGGCTGGTAAGAAGCATTCTGGCGAACTATTGGAGCTTCCCCAGAGGGAATCTCTCCCAATCCAACCTGCCCGAAGGCAGTGGTGACAAGGGCCAAGAGGCCCAAAACGACGATCGAAAATCTGTTTTTCAACGTTCTCATGATGCACAATTCTTAGCACAATTTTACCGTTTTGTCAAGATTCTAACCTGTAATTCTGCAATATTCTCATCACTGCGTGAGGTGGGGTACCATGCATGTATGCCCTCTGTGCTCCTCGTCTCTGGTGATAGCTCTCGTACGGGTGTGCCCAACCAAGTGGCGATCCTGGCGCTCCAGCTCAAGAACACCCGTTGGCACCCAGAAGTTGCCTGTCCCGAAGGCTGGCTGGCTGCCCACCTAGCTTCAAGGGGGGTTCTCGTCCACACGCTTCCCCCATCACGCACCGCCGCGATCCGTGCACTCAAAGATCTCCGGGTTGATCTTGTGCACTCACATGGCGTACGAGGAGGCTTCATTGCTCGCCTGGCCCTTCCAGCGGCCGCCTCTCGACCGCACATTTACACCGAGCACCTCTGGACAAACGACTTTCGACTCGGAAGTCCGCTCCGCAGTCGCGTACAGGTAGGAGTACTGCGACTCCTCGAACAGCGCACGAGCGCTTCCGTAGCCGTCTCGCAAGCAGTTGCCGATTTTCAAACCAAACAACTTGGAGTACAAACTCCCCTCATCATCCCAGGTGCCATCGAGGGTCTTGAGGTCACCCCGCTCCCTAAGAGTATTGGGATCCTCGGCAGCTTCATCCCCACCAAGCGCATTGCCACCTTTCTCCACGCCGCTGCACTCCTCCCTAAACGAGTTCCGGTACACGTTATGGGGTCAGGCCCCCTTGAAGCCGAGCTCAAGCAGCTCGCAGCCACGCTGCAGCTTCCCGTTACCTGGCACCCTGCCGATACCAATCTGCAAGCATTCTTCAACCAGGTTGGTGTCTACGTACAGCCATCCGAGAGCGAATCCTTCGGGCTCGCTGTACTGAACGCTCTCTCTGCGGGACGACCAGTGGTGGTGAGCAAGCGCGGCGCCCTCCCCGAGCTCGTACACAGCCCAAACCTCGGAACGGTAACCGACGGCCACCCCGCTTCACTCGCCAAAGCAGTGCAGCACTTTCTAAGCGAACCAGGGGACACACGCCTACGACACGCCGAAGCCGCCCGCTACTCCCCCACTCGCATGGCAACGGCCTACACCGACCTCTACGACTCGCTTAGCGGTACCCCTCACGCGTAACGAGGAATCGCCACCACGCGCCTAATCCCGGCTCGCTCCCAGGTGGATTCATTACCACCGGCTCTGGCCCTGCATCACTCCCAGACTGCTCGCTGAGCGCGTATACCGTTTCACCGGGACGCTTGAGGAGTAGGGAGCGACGCAGCTCGACCTCCTGGAAAGCCGGGGTTTGCACGTAGGACAGGAACGCTAAGAGCCGGTCGCGCTCTAGCTCAGCCTCACGCAGCCGCTGCTCGAGCCGCCGGGTTTCCTGCCTTGAAGCGTCGGCTTCTTGCAGGCGCTCAACGGTTTGCACACCCACGTAAATAGCCAGGGCGATAAGCCCTAGGGTACTGAGGGGAAGTGGGAATCGCTCAAGCAGGCTTCGCACCTAGCTACGGTACCATAGCGCCCAAGAGCTGAACGGTAAGTACCTTCCCCTCTGCATTAGTAGCACTTGCATACCCCGCGGAGGTAAAGCGTGCATCAAGGAGGTTGCGCGCATGTGCTGGACTTGCCTCCCAAGCAGAGACCACCTGTTCAGCGTTCGTAAATCCGCGGGCAAGGTTTTCACCCGCTGAGGTATAGCGACAACCCTCGGCATTGAGAAAACGCCAGCTCATTGCGCCGTCGCTTGGGCGGTAGTGACCCCAGTACCCAAGCTCCAACATCTCTTGCAGCTTTGCTTCAGCAGCACGGGTGAGACAAGCATCAGTAATGAAAGCAGCAAGGCCTGCAGCGCCGCGAACTTGGTTCACAGACTGAGCAATCACAGGAGTCAAAAACCCCTCCGCAGCTTTGGCACGGACAGGCGGCACTGGGGCGAGCGTCAGAGAAATGAGCCCCGCAAATGCAAGGTTTCGAAACACGTTTTTGTTTGTTTTATTCAG
The DNA here is from genome assembly GCA_022842085.1 of Patescibacteria group bacterium. GTDB lineage: Bacteria > Patescibacteriota > UBA1384 > CAILIB01 > CAILIB01 > JALHQF01. Next base: position 8,856 of record JALHQF010000011.1, read on the forward strand.
TAACAAGTACATTGTATCAACTATTCATCAGAAAATCAAGAGCCTCGCCCTTGACCAAACCTGATGGCAAACCGGATCCTAGGTGTACATGTTCGACTCGCTCTTCGGACAACTCGGCTTGCTCGTCATCGTGGCAGCAGCACTCGCTCTGCTCATGCGCCTCTTGAAGCTTCCCCCACTTGTTGGATACGTACTCGCTGGGGTGCTAGCTGGACCACTGTTGCTCAACCGCATTCCCGACCACGAAACCCTGGCCTCCCTACGGCAGCTTGGCTTAGCGCTCTTGCTGTTTCTAGTTGGCTTAGAGCTGGACTGGAAAACGACGAGACGACAGCTAAAGAGTGCCGCGGGAGTTACCCTTATACAAGCAGTAGCAACCCTCGCCGTAGGAACAGGCCTAGGCCTCGCCTTTGGGCTCAAGCCTATCGCTGCGTTCATCCTGGGCTTAGCGCTCTGCTTCTCCTCATCGGTAATCGTAGTGAAGCTCCTAGGAGAAGATCGGGAGCTCCGCACCGTACATGGGCGGCTCTCGGTAGGAAACCTCCTTGCCCAAGACGTACTGGCAATGCTCGCTCTGGTGGTAATGACGGGATTCGCCGCCGCACAGGGCGCAACCCTACCTGGGCAACTGGCTTACCTTGCCGTAAAGGTAGCTGCTCTCCTGGCACTCACCTGGGTGCTGAGCCAGCACGTACTCCCTGCTGCCCTCAAGTATGTAGCCAGGAACGGCGAAGTGCTCTTCCTCTCTTCGGTGGCGTGGTGCTTCATTTACAGCTTTACCGTGCACTGGTTTGCCGTCCCCGTAGAAATGGGTGCGCTCCTGGCTGGTGTGAGCCTCGCAAGCACGCCCTACGCCCACGACATTATCAACCGCATCCGCAGCATCAGAGACTTCTTCGTCATTATATTCTTTGCGGCACTTGGTGCCGAGGTTGGCATGCCGCACCTTAGCGACGTACCGCTCATCCTTGGAACGCTGCTCCTTATCGTATTCGTACGCCCCCTCCTCACCTTTGCCCTCTACCTACGACAAGGGTATCGCTCGCGGTCGGCGTTTCTAGCAGGCATAACACAGAGCCAGCTCTCGGAGTTTTCGCTCATCTTGGTAGGCATTGCAGCTGTTGAGGGAGTGTTCCCTGCGGACGTCGCGCATGCACTCACGTTCGTGACCCTCGTTTCAATTGTACTTTCTGCTTACCTCTTCCGAGGGAGGATGCGAATCCATAAAGCAGGTAGGCATATCTTTAAGCGCCTCGAAATGCGTGAGCCCCATGCAGAGCTTGCCCAGGAAGAGATCGACGTAAGTGGGCACACGATTCTGGTTGGGTACCACCGGATGGGGTTCCACATCCTCAAAGCGCTCCAGGGAGTTCGAGATGTGGTGGTGGTAGATATGAACCCAGAGAGCATCCGAAAGCTGCGCGAACAAGGCGTTCCTGCAGTGTACGGAGATGTTGACGATGAAGACCTCTACGACCTCATTGGAGCCGACCGAGCCCGGGTAGTGGTGAGTACGATTCCCCATCCTGGTGAAACGCGGTTTCTCATTGAGCAGGTACTCGCACGAAACCCCAAGTGTCGGGTAATTGTAACTGCAAACGAGCTAGAGGATGCCCTGGAGCACTACCACGCAGGCGCTAGCTACGTGGTGATGCCGCACCTCTTAAGCGGTGAGTACATTGCCGACGTCCTCCACGAGTCGAGTGATGCCAAGCTAGGACAGCACCTTGCAAAGCGAGCTGAGGAGCTCAAAATCCTTAAGGCTCGCCAGCACGCTCTCTACGACGTTGCCTAGGCCGGGTGCTTATCCTGCTTTTTGAGGGTTTTTTATTTGCCCTAGCCGTATTCATACATCGTAATACTATTGTGATGAGGTGTTCGGTTTTCACTTTGCCCTGCTTTTCCCCATGTGGATAACCTGTGTGTAGTTGCGCAATCTGCTCGAGCGCATGACACTGAGTGCAATGGCAATCACCCCCTTCCCGACGATTGAGGCCTCAGGATCAGCTGCTGAGATACTCACCAACATTGGACTGAGGCTCATCGATGTCCTCCTTATCCTGGGCGGCTTTGTTGCTGTACTCATGGTTATCCTTGCGGGCTTTCGCTACATCACCGCCGCAGGAAACCCAGACGCTGCCAAGAAGGCACGCAGTGCTCTCATTCACGCCCTCATTGGTGTAGTGCTGATTGTGGCTGCGTTCGTGCTGGTGCGCTTGGTTGCAGGGATAGGGACAGGTATAGAAGGACAACTATAGCCAGGAGCAGGCCGCTCAGAAGTGGCATTGCCCAAAGCGGGGCTAGGATGTAGCCCAGATACGGCACAATCACCTCAACCTTGCCCAGGATGTCCCCAGGAGCAACGAGGCCTGGATCTGGCGCCTGGTTCGCATCGCCCTTAGTTTGAAACTGCCCCGCCCGCTCTCCCACGATCCGGTGGGTGAGCGGAAGCGCACCCCCAGGTCGCTGAACGGTTACGACATCTCCTACAGTAGGACGAGCGGGCGTTACCAGAACAACGCTACCCGCCGGAGCAGTAGGAGCCATGCTGCCTGTTTGGATGACGAAGAGCCGTTGCCCTGTGGTGTAGAGCACTCCTAGAAGGGCGCCACTCAGTACGAGTGGCACCAGGGTCGTTCGCATGGTTTAGATCTGCTGCTGACCGGTGAAGATAAGATCAAACCCTCCTGCCTGTGCCTGTGCGCTGTAGCTTGGCGAGAGCGTGTAGGTAAGTCGGTAGCGCTGTGTGGCGTTAGGCAGAATGGTTCCAGACATGAGCACCGGATTCTGTGCCAAGGCTGTAAGAGAGCTCGAAACGGGCGCTTCGGTGGCTTCTCCATCTGCATTTACAGGAACCACCTCTAGCGTAAGTGCGCTCGCAAGGTCTGCTGGGGCGTTTACCAGGTTTGCGCTTATGCGTGTAACTAGGGTAACCGGCCCGGAGCTCACGTTCTTGAGGAGGAAGAATTTCTCCATGCTCTCCCCTGGAACCAGGTCAACCGGAAAGCCCGGGCGCGTCTCTTCATAGGTTGTAGAGCTTGGGTTCTGTGAGTTGCTAATGAGGAGGTTCGTACTCCCAGTGGTAAGCGCACTGCCTGTGAGCATGGCCTGGTCGGTAAAGAGTGCTTGCGAACCCTCTACAGCGAGACCAAACCAAAGGAGAAGGGCAACGAGCGCAAGGGTGAAGCGCTGCCTGCGTGGATGCTGTGACATGGCAAAACGTTAGGTATGTGGATACCGGCGTCCCGGCACCCAAACCCTCACACACAAGCATTACAAAGCCCTTGCAATTTCGATTTCAGAACTGTGTCCGAACCGAAAACCCGCTCTGCAAGGCTTTTCCCGTAAACGATTCGCGAACCGAAAGCTCAATACATCGACCCTCAATCTCAAAGAACTCTTCACATAATCGACCAAAAACATCGGGGGTCAAGGTAGTAGCGTAGCCTGAGTACAAAACGGCCACGCGACGATCGCTCAGCACGTCTCGCACAAGCTGGAGAAGATCGGTAATATCACGCTCTAGGCGCCATATTTGACCCTTACTGCCTCGGCCGAAAATCGGTGGATCAAGCAAAACGATGTCGTACTTCGACCCTCGACGTACCTCCCTTTTGAGGAACGCGAGCACATCATCTACCATCCACCTCGCCTGCACGCCATTACGAGCCGCGTTCTCTGAGGCCCACTGCACCGTGCTCTTCGAGGCATCCACGTGGGTAACCTCCGCCCCTGCCTGGGCGAGTGCTACGGTAGCAGCCCCTGTGTACCCAAACAGGTTGAGTGCTCGCATCCCTGGTTTAGCAACACGACGTAACCACTCCCAGTTCTCAAGCTGCTCAGGGAACACCCCCATGTGGCGGAATGAGGTTGGCTTTACCCAAAGGTTCATGTCTCCATAGGAAACCTCCCAGCCGTCCATGAGTGCGCTTGGCGCATGCCACTTACCGTCCGAAAAATGCGCGTGCACAGGTGGCAGGTCGTTCGGCATGTGCCAAAGTGCCGACGGCTCTGGCCGTCGAACCACCACGTCTCCCCACTGCTCGACACGCTCGAGACCTCCCGTTGCTAGAAGCTGGTACATGGCTCTAGCTGTAGCAGAAAAGGAAGGGGAACGATATGAGCAGGAAACGACATGAATACTCCGCGGCGTAGCGAGGGCCCTCACTTGCCAAATATGCACGTAAGAAGAGATTGCAGATTATCTACAGACACGAAGTGTCGAGGAC
>JALHQF010000012.1 GCA_022842085.1 Patescibacteria group bacterium
AGGCAACGTTTTCCGAGCCCGTCGCACCCGTTGCCCAGGCGCTCAGACACCTCGCGCCACTTGATGCTGAACTCGTGCGACTACGGTACTGGGATGATCTCCCCTACCAAACCATTGCACGGGTTCACAGCCTCTCCTTGGTTGCCTGCCGAATGCGTGTACATCGGGCCCTCAAGCAGCTTCGCCCCTACCTCCAATGAAATCGCTCCTGCGCTCCAGCAAGCCTCCTGGAGCAGAACCCACACCAAGCTTTGTACGCGAGCTTGCACACCAGCTCGCAGGCCTTCCTACTCACCAATCAACCACCTCTCAGACCATGTCCACTTCACGCATTCTTGCGATCACCGGAGCAGGCGCTTTCGTGGCCGCCGCTGCAGTAGCAGTTTTCGTAGGCACGAGCCGGACGAATCAAGTTGCAGTCGTCACCCAAGCTGGTCAGAACTTTGGAGCCCTTCGCAGCTCATCCGATAACGCCGCCAAGCAAGCTACCAACGAAAGTCTCTCTGCGAGGTCTACCACAACCAGTGAGTATGCCCCAGGCGATGTGAGCACCATGCCCGTAAGCTATGAGCTCGTAACCTACACCTTCCCTGAGTACGAGCTCCCCACAGAGGACGTGGTGGCATACCGACGCCTCAGCACTGCACCCCAAATCGGCAGCGCTCTTACTGGCCAATTCTTTACTGGCCAAGCTGGGCAAGTCCGCACACTTAGCTTCGAGAAGGATGGATTTACGGTTGATGTGAGCTACGACAGCGCCAGCATCTACGCTTACCAATCTGCCAGCAACGCGGAGGTGGCCATTTCGAGCCGCCCTATGGAGCTGAGCTCACAGCCCGCAGCGAGCGATGAAGCCTCGCTGCGTGCAGCCGCAAACGTTGTAAGCAGCTTTGGCATCTCTCTCGATGGCTTTGCTGCGCCAGTGGTACTACCAAAGGAGGAGGGCGTGTACGCCTGGAATCGCCGGACCGTTGTGTACCCAGAAACCATCGAGAATCTGTCCGTCGTTGACCCGAATGGTGACGCAGACGGTATCCGCGTAACCGTCGCTCCCGACGGTACCGTAGAATCACTCAGTAGCTTCCTCCACCGCTTCGAGCGCTCCAGCTACGCACCTGTGAGGAGTAAAGAGCTCTTGGCTCAACAGGTGAATGGTATGAGTGGCCAGCCAGAGACCGAAACCGGCGCTACCCGCAGCACGCGCACGCTCGGGGCTCCAACACAGGTACTCAGTAGCGTGTACACCTCAGAGGGCACAACCGTACTCGTCGCATCCTTCCGATTTCCAGTACTGGATGCAAAGCCAGGCGAGCGACGCGCCATTGTCGTTCCTCTTGCAGCCGACCTGTACCAGCAGGCACAAGGCGCCATTGAGCCCGCTGCCCTCGAGGCTTCCGGCGCTCTCCGCTAGGTTCTGAAGCTGCTACACTCCGGGAGATGGATTTCCTCTCCCGGAGCGAGCTTCCCGAAGACCGAACCATCGAGTCGCTTCGACCCGATGGTTTCAGCTCGTACGTAGGCCAGACTGCAACCGTAGCCGCTCTCCGCATTGCACTTACAGCCGCTAAGCAGCGTGGAGACGCGGTGGATCACGTCCTGCTCTACGGACCCCCTGGACTTGGAAAAACGAGCCTTGCCCACCTCATAGCTGCCGAAGCCGGCACCAACTTACGCACCACCGCCGGACCCGCCCTCACTCGTACCGGCGACCTCGCAGCGCTCCTCACCAGTCTCGAAGCAGGAGATGTGCTGTTCATTGACGAAATCCACCGCATACCTCGCGCTTCCGAAGAGCTGCTGTACGGAGCAATGGAAGATCGCAGGCTCGACCTCACACTTGGTAAGGGCCCTGGGGCACGTGTGGTAAACCTGGAGCTTCCTGCCTTTACCCTCCTTGGCGCCACTACACAGGTCGCCAAGCTGTCGCAACCCCTACGCGACCGCTTTGGCCTCACGTTTCATCTTGAGTACTACGCACCCGAAGAGCTGCAAGCTATTCTCGAGCGCTCAGCCCAGATTCTTGGCATGAACACGGATGCTGCGGCACTTGCTGCGATTAGCACCCGCTCACGCGCCACGCCTCGCGTGGCCAACCGGCTGCTACGACGTGTGCGCGACCACGCCACGGTCGATGGTATGTCGCTGGTACACGTAGATTTCGTCCAACACGTCCTCGAGCTCCTACGTGTCGATCCACTTGGGCTGGACCCTATCGACCACCGCTACCTCGGCGTGCTAGCCGATCAGTTTGACGGCGGCCCGGCTGGCCTACAAACCCTCGCCCACGCCACCGGTGAGGATGCTCAATCGCTCGAACAGGTAGTAGAACCATACCTCTTACGTATGGGTTTCCTCGACCGAACACCTCGCGGTCGTGTACTCACACCACGTGGCTGGCGCCACCTGGGAAAGTCTCCAAAACCTGGTAGCGTGGCGGTATGATTGTGGCCATCCTGCTGTACTTCGTGGGGGCACTAGTGGTGGGTATCGTGTTTGCTCTTGCAGCCTTTAACTCCCTCCGCTTTCGCTTTAAAGGCGATCAGGTGCCAGCCATCCTCGCGGCAACCGCCATTACCGGCGGCATCCTCTTGCTCATTCCGTTCATCCTGCTGCCCTATGGAGCCGTGGAAAGCACCCCCCAACCAGCGCTCGAACTCCGCTAATGCTCGATCTTCGCCACGCTTTCACCGCGCAGGATACCGAGGAGGCGATTTTTGCGTTCGTGCGACCCTACTGGGTGGCATTCTTACCACAGACCATTCTCTTTGCCCTGGGCATTGTCGCCATCATCTGGGCACAGGTCTTCATTGCCATTGGTGGAATTGGTGGTGACGCGCTCGCACAGACCCTTGGCATCCTCGCGCTCGGCTTCTTGGGCGGGCTTGGTGCCGCAATCTTCGCTATCGCTGCACTCGACTTCTACCAGGACATCATCATCGTTACCGATCGGCGTTTGGTGGACATCGATCAAGAGCGCCTCTTCGTGCGAAACACCGCCGTGCTCGACCTTAAGGAGGTACAGGACGTTTCTACTCGCCAATCAGGGTTCTTCGCTACGTTCTTTGGCTATGGCGAAATTGTGATTCAAACAGCCGGAAACCGAGAGAACTTCCTCCTCAAGTACCTGAAGGATTTTACCGAGCTCTCCGCCATCATCACGAGCCTTGCCGAGCAGGCGAAAGCCGACGTACCTCCAGACACCCGCACGCCAGAAACCCAGGTAGTCGCAATCATTGAGGGCATCAGGTACACCGATCTCTCGCAGCTGCCGCGGCTCGGGGCCATGCTGCCGGACGATCTTCGCCGTCAGCACCGTATTCCGCAACGGTGACAGGGGAGACGTTTCGCTTTCTGCTTCCAGAGGAGCAGGTTGCCCAATCTGCAGCTGAGCCTCGTGACCATGCACGTCTCTTGGTAGTAGACCGTGCCACTCGCACACTTCGTGACTGCCACGTGTACGATTTGCCCAAGCTGCTCCCTCTGCATACGCACATTGTGGTAAATGACAGTCGCGTGCGCCAAGCCAGGCTCCACGGTACCCGCCCCAACGGATCACCGTGTGAGCTACTCGTACTGAGCTTGCAGGCAGATGGAACCGCCGATTGCCTGCTACGGGGACGTCGATACACCGCTGGCGAAGTACTCACCTTTCCTGGACGACAGGCGGTAGTACGTGGAGCTGGCGCTGAAGATGGCACGTACCTCGTATCCCTTGGTGAGAATGCAGAAGCCTGGCTCGAGCAGGCAGGCAGCCTCCCCCTTCCTCCCTACCTACGCGCTGATGCCGCTCCGCCAGAGCGGTACCAAACGGTGTATGCGGCCACTACGGGTTCTGCCGCCGCACCCACAACGGGCTTGCATTTTACCCCAGATCTCATCGCCAAGCTGCGCGAACACCACACGTGGAGTACGGTAACCCTGCACGTGGGCACTGGTACGTTTAAGCCACTCCCAGCCGGCGATCTCTCTCACCACGAGCTTCACCACGAGGAAACCTACCTCTCCCCAGACGTCGTTGCCAAGGTGCGCGCCACGCAGCAGGCTAAGGGTCCGCTCTTGGCAGTAGGAACCACAAGCCTACGCACCCTCGAGGCTCGCTGGAACACCGGCCTTCAACCAGGCTGGGAGGCCGTCGAACTCTTTCTCACTCCAGGAGCAAGATTCAATCTGGCCACCATGCTGCTTACGAACTTTCACATGCCCCAAACCTCCCTGTGTGCACTCGTTGCAGCCTTCCTTGGGTGCACCGCGGCTGGAGAAGTGGTGCTAAGCCCAGCTGAAGCCGTAGCATTCTGGCGAGAAACCTACCAGCACGCCCTAGGAGCTGGGTACCGATTTGCCTCACTCGGCGATGCTATGCTCATCCTGTAAGAACAGTGCCAAACCTGCTAGGATCACAGAGCATGTCGATTCCTGAAGTAACACCTGGGGCGCCAAAGAGTCCGTACGCACAGCAGCTCGCTGCAAAGCGTGCTCGTCCAACGGTGGTCAAGGTTCCTGAGCCACCAAAAGACCCCAAGCAGCGTCGGACGCGCGCAGTAAAGATCGCTAGCGTGATCGCTGGCGTGAGCATGGTTGCGGTGCTTGGGTTTGGGGCCCTGCAGTTTCTGCGCTTTCGTGCCCTCGCCGTTGTAGACAATGGGCAAACGGTAACCGATGCGCTCTCGCTCGATAAGAACAGCAAACGCACCCCCGATCCAAGCCGTTTCCTTAAACCCGGAGACGGACGCTTCAGTATCGCAATCCTCGGTAAAGGCGGCACAGGTCACCCTGGCGGCGGACTTACGGACTCACTGCAAATCCTCTCGCTTGATCCACTCAGCAACCAGGCCACCTTGGCTTCGGTTCCCCGGGATCTCTACGTTGCCGCACAGGGCACACGCATGAAGATCAACAGCGTGTACCAAGCCGCCGAACAGAAGAAGGCAGGCACTGGGGGAGCGGCGATTCGTGAAACACTTGAACAGGTGACAGGCGCCGAAATTCACGGCTTCGTGCTCATCGACTTTGAGGGAGTCGTAGACGTGGTAAATGCGCTCGGCGGAATTACCGTAAACGTACCCGAGGCAATCACCGATCTATCGTACCCAGCCCCAAATCAAATTGACTACGCACCCTTTCGTATCAAGGCGGGAGTACAAACGCTAAATGGAGAAACGGCGCTCAAGTACGCCAGGTCTCGCAAAACCACGAGTGACTTCGACCGCTCAGCCCGTCAACAGCTGATTATCCAAGCCGTACGAGATAAGGCCCTATCGGCGGGAGTTATTACGAACCCAAAGAAGCTCAGCGACCTTACAACCGCACTGGGTAAGCACTTCCAAACAGATCTTGCAACGAGCCTCTGGCTCAGCGTCATAAAGGCCTATGGGGATACCGAGCAGAACACTACCTCCGCCGTGCTCGACCATAGCCTTGAGCTTGGCTTACTTACCAGCACTAACGACCCCACCGCTGGGTACATCCTCACACCCAAAGCGGGATTTGGGAGGTACGAGGCCATCAATACCTGGTACGCCAAGCAAGCTCCTGACCCACTCATTGCCCGTGAAGCCGCCAGCGTAACCCTCCAGCCAGCAGGTGCCACCACCGCGGGACAGCTGGAGGCACTCGCACAACGCCTCGAAGCCTACGGCTTCAAGGTAGTGCGCAGCACCGAGAAGAGCCCGGATACCACCACTACCATTCGAGGAGGAAACCAGGCGCAAGTTAGCCGCAACTACCTCGCAAGCATTCTTGGGATACCTGCCAAGGGAGATAACGGACCGCTCACCATCTCGTTCGTAGCACCAAAGGGTGCCGCAACTGCTACACCTAAGCCGTCACCAAGCCCATCAAGTACGCCGTAATGCGCCGCTTCCGTCGAATTCGCGCCCCACGCCGCATTCAAATGCCAGGCGGCTTCTCGGTCTGGCGAAACCCCTACAGCCGGGCGGCCCTGATCTTCATTGGTGCATACTTCCTGGTTGCACTCGCTCTGGCACCCCTCGTGTATGGGGGCAGTCGCGCACTCCCGGTACGAGCAGCCGAAGCTCTCGTGCCGTACCCGGCACTCTACGTAAATGGCGATCCAATTCTCCTCAGCCGGGTACGATTTGAGGTGGCAGCCCGGGTCACGTACCGAGAGCGCCACGGACTCCAAACAAGCGACAGTGAAATTTGGAAATCAGTGCTCGACCAGCTCACCGAGCGCGCGCTCTACCGTCAAGACCTCAACCGCAAGGGCCTACGCGTTTCGCAGGATGAGATTGATACCCAACTCGACCAGGTAATCCAAGAGGCAGGTGGGCGTGGCGCACTCGAACGCTACCTGGCAGATAGCTACGGAAGTAACGTAGGCATTGCTGAGTTTCGTCGCTGGCTTGAAGAGGCAGCAATTGAGGCAACCGTTCAGCAGCGAGTACTGGTAAGTGCATCTGCTCGCCATATTCTCATCAGCGTCGCCGCCAATGCACCCGAGGGAATTGCCGCGCAAAGGCGACAGCGCGCAGATGAAGTACGCGCTCAGCTAGCGGCTGATCTCAGCCGCTTTGCCGAGCTAGCCAGGGAGTACTCAGATGATGCCTCTACGCGCGACGCAGGCGGCAACATTGGCACCACCACCCGAGGAAACGACGCTCCGGTTTACTCCGCCGAGTTTGAGAATGCCCTCTTTACCCTACCCATCGGCGAGCTCTCGCAGCCCGTGCGCAGTGGGTATGGGTGGCACCTCATTGTGGTCGATGAACGCGATGGGAGCATCGATCAGTCGCCGCGCCAGTACCTCGAGGGCCTTCGCAGCACGAGCAGCATTCGCGTGCTCATCAAGACACCGTAGACACTCTGCCTGTAACCTGGTAGCTTGTCTCGTGCTGGGGGCGTAGCTCAGTTGGTTAGAGCGCCACACTGTCACTGTGGAGGTCGCGAGTTCGAGTCTCGTCGTCCCCGCCAGAGAAAAGAGAGCACATGCCGTGCTCTCTTTTCTTGTTTTCACCATATGTCATCCTACGCTCCTTCAGAAGCCATCATCCAAGTAGGCATCGATAAACCGATTGATGGAGTTGCATGCACCGATTCTTCTTGAGTACGCATTCCATGCCTACGCTCACTTCTTGCCCTCGAGCAGAGCCCTCTTCTGTGTCACACTAGAACTCTATGCCTCGTCTCACCAAAATCATTGCCTCTATCGGTCCCAGTAGCGATAACGCAGCCACCATGCGCGGGCTTGCCGAAGCTGGGGTTAACCTTTTCCGCTTCAACATGTCGCATGCGCAGTACGAAGAGGTACACGCACGCTGCGCCATTGTTGAGCAGCTCCAGCGCGATGGTTTTGCCATCGATATTCAGGCCGATATTCAAGGCCTCAACATTCGCACCGGCAACCTTGGTGATCACGGCGTACAACTCAATGAAGGAGAGGTGCACTGGTTCGTAAGTGCAGCGGGTGACGGCAAGGAAGATGACATCCTGGTGAATGATCCTGAAATTCATGAGCGGCTTGCACTTGGACACAGCGTGGTATTCATGGACGGCGCTATCGAAGGCACAGTTGTCGAAATTGATGGCACGCGCTTTGCCGTACGCACCAGCAATAGCGGCATGCTCCTGAGTCGAAAGAGCGTCAACTTTCCAGACACCGACCTAGGAGCCGGCGTACTCACCGAGAAAGACCGTCGCGATATCAACTTCATCCTCAACGAGACGACGATCCCTTGGCTTGCAGTTTCCTTTGAAGGTACCGGAGACGATGTGCGGGAGGTACGAGATCTCTGTGGTAACCGTCCACGCACCTTCCTAACCAGCAAGATTGAGCGCAAAGTTGCGCTTGAACACCTCAATGACATTGCGGCAGCGTCGGATGCAGTGATGGTTGCTCGTGGTGACCTTGCAGTTGAGGTACCGTTCGAGCAGGTGCCTATTCTCACTCGGCAAATGATTACCCTCGCCCACCGGCATAAGAAGCCAGTGATTATTGCTACGCAGATGCTCCTGAGCATGGCCGCAAATATGCGTCCAACCCGCGCCGAGGCGTCAGATGTTGCACATGCCGTCTTTGACCGTGCCGACGCCGTGATGCTCTCGGAAGAAACCGCCAATGGTAAGCACCCCGTTTTGGCAGCCCAGGCAATGGCAAAGATTATCGATGAGGCGGAAACCTACCTCTACAATCGGCCAAACTACTTTGAGCTCATCAAGTAGCTACGCAAAAAAGCCCCGGAACGAGCCGGGGCTTTTTCGCTGAACTAGAGACCAAGAACTGCGTCGCTCAGATCACCACCTGCATCAAGGCTTCCGAGGTCCGAGGCGGCAAGCTCACTCGAAGCAGCGTCAGCGTCAAAGGCTGAGGTGCTAGCCGAAGGTGATGGTGAGGCCTTCTTAGTTGGCTCGAGGATTGAATCCCTGAGACGCGCGTCTTCAGCTTGCTGAGTAGTGTCGTTATCAATCTGCATAGCGCGAAGCATCACGGCAGTGAGTGCTACGCCAGCAAATAGCACAACGAGGTATGCGAGGACTGGGCGTGGGCCGGTCACTGTTACGGCAGGCTTCTTTGATGATGAGTTCTTTGGCATGATTCGTTACCCCTGTTGGTGGACTAGTTAGATGATACCTCACGAAGTGCTTTGAATGCATCCCGTACGCCCTGAGCGGCAGCACGAACAGCTTCACCAGCGGTTTTTACCTGAGCACGAGCCGCCTTAGCTTCGGCAAGCGTAGTCCGGAACGTGTCGGCGGAAGCCATACAGCTCTCTTCACTCAACTCCGAGATTTTCGCCACGTAGGTGTCGTAGGCTGCCTCTTGACGTGCAACTGCTGCAGAGAAGGTGGCTATTGCTGCGGTAACTCCGGCTACATCATAGCCAGCAGCCTCTGCTTGGGCCTTGAAATCGGTAGCTTTCGCAGTAAAGGCATCAATTCGGCTCTGCTGATTCTGTGCCACTTCTGCAGCGGCACGAAGCTGGCCATCTACCTTTGCACCTACCTCAGAGCAGCGTGTCTCCTTAATGGCATCTCGGCGCCACTGAGCACGCTTCTCCTGTCGCTCGGTGACCCTGGTCTTTGATGATTCAACACGTTCCTTAAGATCTTTCTGTCGGTTGGCACGCAGGACGTCTGAAGATCGAGCTTCAGGTGATTCACTAACTTCTTGAGCCATCACAGCACTTGGCTGCACCGCGCCTATGAGCGCAAGTGCGAGCAGGGTAAGAGTGAGAGTACGCATAACAAGCCTATGGTACGTCCGTGTGCTTCAGGCGCGCAAGCTCACTCCAGGTAAGCTCCTTGCCACGCTGCACGCCAGGCTGGTTGAAGGGGTCAACGCCAAGCTGCTGTGCCACGAGCACCGTAGTGTGCTCGTAGAGCGCTACGAGCTGACCAAGTGTGTAGGCGGTAAGCTCTGGCACATGTAGGTGCGCCACAGGGCGCCCTACCTCTTTAAGCGCTTGCAACGTGCCGTGTGCCTCTGCGCGAAGCAGGGTACCAAAACCAACCCCCGCTAGAGCTGCCGGCGTGTCACCAGACGGCACATCCGTGGGTACGTGTAAGTCCCCAGATGACCCAACGGTGACAATTGTGTACGTGGCATCGTCAGGGCCATCATGGTAGCGCTGCACCTGCGAGTGCTGATCAGTAGGTCCAAGCGCGGCAACTGGCAGTGCGTTAACCGCTTGATTCTTACCGAGGCTCTCTGCCCAGAGCTGGCGGTACCACTTCACCCAAGCATCTAGCTGATGCCGATACGGCATAACCACGTGGATGCCCCGGCCTTCGGCCATATGCTGCAGGTGAAAAGCCGCAAGATCACGAGCGGCCTCCATTGGAACCTCGCGCGCACCCTGTAAGAAGGATTCGGTATTATGGCCCATGAGCTCCATGGGGAAGAGGCCTGCGGCAGTCGTAATGCTGTAACGACCCCCTACTTCAGGCGGGATTGCGAGGAGCTGGTAACCTTCGTGCTGTGCAGTTTGACGAAGCCATCCCTGGCTTGGATCTGTGATCGCCACAACCTGTTTCGTGAGATCGGCACCTGCCTGCCGAAGCTTCGCACGCAGCCAGAGGTAGTTTGCGAGCGGCTCAATCGTTTCACCAGACTTACTCACGATAACTAGACCAACCGCCTTCCAGTCAGTGACAAGATCAGCTAGCTGGCTAAGGGGAACTGGGTCAGTGGTGTCTCCGGCAAACCAAACCTTAGGACCGGAGCGTAGTGATGGCAACATGTTGGCGTAGCGATGGCTCAGGGCACGTTGAATGGTGCGCCCACCAAGATCAGAGCCGCCGATACCAAGGATAAATACGTCACTGCACGCAGAGAGGCTTGCTGCCACCCGCGTAAGCTCACTCCGCTGGAAAGGCGCATACCAGGTTTGAGCATACGGTAGAGGGTGACGCACGAGCTCCCGCGCACGCTGATCAAGCTGCCACAGCAACGAGGAGTTGGGTCGAGCTGGAAGGGTAAGCGTAAGTGACACGCTCTTAGCTTACCGCTCTTCCCGTCTCCCAAGCGAATCAAAGAGTTCCCCCACTCGCTCAGCCGGAATGGAGAGGGTGCAACCCTCGCCACCGAGTGAGAGCAGTCCTTCAACTGGCATTCCAAGCGCAAGCCC
>JALHQF010000013.1 GCA_022842085.1 Patescibacteria group bacterium
ACTCGCTACGGGTACACCTGTTGTCGCGTTTGGTAGGGGCGGAGTTACGGAATCAGTGCGAGATGGTGAGCATGGTGTGCACTTTCCCGAGCAGTCGGTTTCCTCTGTGCTTGCGGCGCTTGATGAGCTAGAGAGCCGCTCATTTGATCCACAGGCACTCCGAGCTCGTGCCGAGGAGTTTGCCCCTGAGGTATTTGACGGTCGTATTCGCGCGTTTCTTGCCGCCCAGGTCTGTTCGCTATGAGCTGGCTACCGGTAGCGCTCAACACCAAAGAGCTCAAGGAGGCTCTTGAGGTGGCGGTACCAGGGCTCACCTACCGTGCGATGTTTGGTGGTTTCGCGGTGTACGCGAATGGCACAGTGGTGGCAGGTATTACCGACCAGGGGTACATGCTGAAAGCAAGTATTTCAGGTATCGAGGAGGTGCTGAGCTTTCCCGACGCACGCGCCTGGCAGTACCGTCCAGATGCTCCAGTGAGTAAGCAGTACGTGGTGGTGCGGCCGGAAGACGCGTACCGTTGGCTACGGGAGCGCCTCGACAGCTAGGCCACCTTCCGGCAAGATAGATAGGTAACCTACTCTATGGCTGAAACGAACCAGGCCTACGGCGCCCAGCAAATCACCGTCCTCGAGGGTCTCGAGCCAGTCCGCAAACGACCGGGGATGTACATTGGTGGAACCGGTAAGGACGGTCTCCACCACCTCATTAAGGAGATTCTCGACAACTCTATCGACGAGGCAATTGCAGGGAATGGAGATCGCATCCGGCTCGTACTCTACCCTGATGGCTCAGCAGCTATCGAAGATCATGGTCGTGGTATTCCCGTAGATAAGCACGCCAAAACCGGCCAGTCGGCCCTTGAAACCGTACTCACCGTACTGCATGCGGGCGGGAAGTTTGGCGACGGTGGCTATAAGGTGAGCTCTGGCTTGCATGGTGTGGGTGCCTCGGTGGTAAACGCACTCTCTACCTGGCTACGTGCTGAGGTTAAAAAGGATGGCAAGCTCTACACCATGGCTTTTGCACGCGGCAAGGTTACAGATGCGCTCACCGAAGTGCCAAACCCAAAGAGCGACCCTTGGCTTGCCGAAGAAGGTAACGGCACTCGCATTTCCTTCCTCCCAGATTCGGAAATCTTCCAGAGCACTGAGTGGGATGCGCAGTACCTCTTTGATCGCATCCGCAACAACGCCTACCTTACGCGTGGCGTTACGTTTATCTTCTCAGATTACCGAGATGGGATGCCTGATGGCATTACGCGTGATACGCACACGCGCTCTTGCTACTTTGAGGGGGGAATTGCTGCCTATGTGCGGCACCTCCAGCGCAGCCACGAGACCATCACCGAGCCAATTTTCTCTATCGAAAAGTCAGTAGATGAAGTTTCTGTGGAGGTTGCTATGGCCTATGCTGACGACTTCTCGGAGCGCGTACTTGCCTTTGCAAACCACGTGCACACAGGTGGCGGCGGTACCCACCTTACGGGATTCCGCGCCGCACTCACTCGTCAGATCAACGCCTACGCTAAGAGTAGTAACTTTATTAAGGATAACGAGTCGCTCTCCGGTGACGACCTTAAGGAAGGCCTGACTGTAGTGATCTCAGTCAACCTGCCAGAGCCGCAGTTTGAAGGTCAAACCAAGGACAAACTCAACAACCCTGAGGTGCGCGCTATTGTAGAAAACGCTGTAAGTGAGGGTTTGGAGCGCTACTTTGCTGAGCAGCCACAGGCTGGCCGTAAAATCATTGAGAAGTGCTTGCTTGCACTTCGGGCTCGCCTTGCTGCTCGTGCTGCGCGTGAAACCATCATCCGTAAAGGCGCCCTCGAGGGCGCACAGCTACCGGGAAAGCTTGCCGACTGCTCAGAGAAAGATCCTGCCAAGAGTGAGCTCTTCATTGTAGAGGGAGACTCGGCTGGCGGATCTGCCAAGGACGGACGCGACCGCAAAACTCAGGCCATCCTGCCGCTACGCGGAAAGATCCTTAACGTAGAGCGCGCCCGCCTCGATCGCATGCTGGCCTCTGAGGGTATTAAGAACCTCATCATTGCCGCCGGCGTTGGTGTGGGTGATGCCATTGATTACGGCAAGCTGCGCTACCACAAGGTGGTAATTATGACCGATGCTGACGTGGACGGTGCACACATTCGTACGCTCCTCCTCACGCTCTTCTATCGCCACTTCCCAGAGGTGATTACCCGTGGGCACCTCTACATTGCCCAGCCACCGCTCTTTAGCGTAGAGCGTGGTAAGGAGAAGGTGTGGGTGCTCTCGGAAGCCGAGCGCATTGAGGCTGAGAAGAAGTTCCTCGCCGATTGGGAGGCTCGTCGTAAGAAGGGGGAAGACGAAGACCCAGATGTTGCCGTAGACACCACTGCTGTTGGCGATAGTCACGAGGCAAAGCTCAAGCGGGCAGGAGTAAAGCTGCAGCGCTTTAAGGGTCTTGGTGAAATGAACGCGGAGCAGCTCTGGGAGACTACGATGAACCCTGAGAGCCGCACGCTGCTTCAGGTAACCATCGAGGATGCCGAGCGTGCCGACGAGGTGTTTACCGTACTGATGGGAAATGAGGTGCCACCGCGCCGCAAGTTCATCCAGACCCGTGCCAAGCAGGCGATTATTGACGCGTAATGCGACTCACGGTTCTCTCGCTGAATATGTGGGGGGGTAGGGCGCCGCAATCGCCCATGGAGTTTGTGAACGCACAGGCAAAAGAAGTTGATGTGTTCTGCTTGCAAGAAACCGTTGTGAATCAATCAGGTGAGCACAAAGAGCTTATTGAAGACTGGAACGGTGCAAAGATCTCAAGCAACATGCTTGCAGAGTTAGCGCCTGCTCTGGAGACTCACATCGCGCTCTTTGTACCCCTCTGCATCGATGTGCACAACGTAAAAAACAGCCACTACGGGCTGACAATGCTCGTACGTCGAGAACTACGGGTAGCTGCAACGGGTGCTGAGTACTTCCAGGGCAGTCCTTCGGTTTTTAATCCAACCATGGGTCTTCCGGACGAGGATCACGCACGAGCACTTCAATGGGTAACGCTACGAAGTAGCGATACCTCATCCATTAGCATCATAAACCTTCACGGCATTTGGCGTCCTGGCAATCAGGGGAAGGCAGACACGCCTGAGCGTATCGCACAGTCTGAGGCGGTTCTTGCCGCCGCCGCAAGCCTTGGTGATCAGGTTATTATTGCCGGTGATTTCAACCTCTTGCCCGATACTACGTCTCTGCAGATGATTCGCAATTCGGGCTTTGTTGATCACCATGCGCTTGCAGGGATGCCGAACACCAGGACCTCGCTCTACACGAAAGAGCTCCCGTATGCAGATTATATCTTCACTTCTCCAAAGCTACGCGCGGAGGGGTTTGAAGTACTTCCTGATGTAGTATCCGATCACAGCCCGCTCAAGATTCACGTGACGACACCATAATATGGAAGACCAGCTCACACCCGAAACCACCGACACCGCGCAGAACATCCAGCCGCGCGACTTGGTAACCGAAATGCAGCAGTCCTACTTGGACTACGCAATGTCGGTGATCGTATCTCGTGCACTTCCCGATGCGCGTGACGGCCTCAAGCCAGTTGCTCGCCGCATCCTCTACGTAATGGGAGAGCGCGGTCTGCGTTCTGGTTCCAAGTTCAACAAGTCTGCCCAGATTGTGGGTCAGGTGATGGGTGACTACCACCCACACGGTGACGCAGCTATCTACGACGCGATGGTGCGCCTGGCGCAGTGGTTCTCGCTCCGTGAACCGCTCGTAGACGGTCAGGGAAACTTTGGCTCCATGGACGGAGACTCAGCGGCTGCCTCTCGGTACACCGAGGCCCGCATGACAAAGCTCTCAGATGAGCTCTTGGCAGACCTGGACCGTGAAACCGTGCCAATGGTGCCCAACTATACGGGTACCCTCGTTGAGCCAGCGGTACTGCCAACCAAGGTGCCAAACCTGCTCCTCAACGGTGGTGTGGGTATTGCTGTGGGAATGGCTACCAACATCCCGCCGCACAACCTCGGCGAGTTGTGTGATGGCGTAGTAGCCCTCATCGACAAGCCCGAGAGTACGGTTGAGGATCTCATCGAGTATATTCCAGCGCCAGACTTCCCAACTGGTGCTACGGTGTACGCCGGCCAGGGCCTGCGTGATGCCTACCTCACGGGACGGGGCAAGATTGTCATGCGCGGCGTGGCGGAGGTTGAAGAGCGTAAGGGCGGATTCCGTATCGTGATCACCGAGCTGCCATACCAGGTAAACAAGGCAGAGCTGGTTTCTAAGATTGCCGACTTGGTGAAAGATAAGAAGATTGATGGTGTTACCGACGTACGCGACGAGTCTAACCGTTTGGGAATTCGGGTGGTGGTAGAGCTGAAGGCCTCGAGCTACCCAAAGAAGGTGCTCAATCGGCTGTACGACCTCACGCCGCTGCAGAGCGCGTTCCACGTCAACATGCTCGCCCTCGTGAACGAGGTAGAGCCACGTATCCTTACCCTCAAAGAGGCGCTCGAAGAGTTCATCAAGCACCGTCAGGTGGTGGTGCGTCGTCGTGCCGAGTACGACCTGCGTAAAGCCAAGGAACGTGCCCATATTCTAGAAGGTCTCCTCAAGGCGCTGGATGCGATTGATGAGGTGGTGAAGCTGATTCGCGCGTCAAAGACGCGTGATGAGGCCCGCCAAGGCCTCATGGCCAAGTTTGCCCTCTCGGAGCTACAGGCAAACGCCATCTTGGATATGCGCCTGGCTACACTGGTGGGCCTCGAGCGCGATCGCCTGCAAGCAGAGTATGACGAGAAACTGCGCCTCATCGCCGAGCTGGAAGCCCTTTTGGCTGACGAGCTGAAGATTCTTGCCGTAGTTCGCACTGAGACGCTTGAGATTAAGGAGAAGTACCCATCCGAGCGTCGTACCAAGATTATTCCAGGAGAGCTTGGCGAGTTCCGCGCCGAAGACCTCATTCCGGATGAGGAGGTGATCGTTTCCTTCACTAAGACGGGGTACGTCAAGCGTGTGCCGCGTGATGCCTACCGTAGCCAGAACCGTGGTGGCAAGGGAGTAACTGGCCAGAGCCTAAAGGAAGACGATGAAGTGGCATTCCTCCTCAATGCACGTACGCACGACCAGCTCTTCCTCTTCACAGACAGTGGAAAGCTCTTCGTGACGCCAGTATATGAAGTGCCAGCGGCTCAGCGCCAAGCCAAGGGTACGCCGGTAGTGAACATTGCCCAGATCATGCCGAGTGACCGCGTAACGGCCGTGCTTGCGCTTACAAAGCAACAGGTAAAAACCGGTGGATACTTTGTTATGGGTACCACCGACGGCACGATTAAGAAGACCGAAGTTGCTGCATATGCCAACGTGCGCAAGAACGGCATTATTGCCATCAATCTTGCTAAGGGCAACGAGCTACACTGGGTACGCCAGACTACCGGGAAAGACTCCGTGCTCATGGTGAGCCGTGCCGGGCAAGCGATCCTCTTTAAGGAAGAAGATGTGCGTCCAACTGGCCGTTCTGCCTCTGGTGTGCGCGGCATGAAGCTCAAGCCGGATGACGTGGTGGTCTCGATGGATACCCTCACGGCCCAGCAGCTGAAGTCTGATGATGTGCTCACCGTGTTTGCCAAGGGCTTTGGAAAGCGCACGAGCCTTACCCAGTTTGATAGCCAGAACCGTGGTGGCATGGGGGTAAAGGTTGGCGACGTGACGCCTCGTACCGGCCCAGTAGCGCATGCTTCCGTTGTACCTGCCGGTGCGCCAGGGGAGCTTATGCTCATGTCATCGGGTGGTGTAACGCTCAAAACACCGCTGAAGGACGTAAAGCAGCTCGGGCGCGTGACTCAGGGCGTAACGCTCATGAAGATGTCGGGCGATGATCAAGTGGTGAGCGTGGCGGTGCTTGGGGAAGAGGAGAAAGGGGAATAAGGCTTGGGTGAACCAGATAAACCTGGTATAGTCCCTACGCATGCCAGAACCAATCACCCTTCCAGACGTCCTTTCCGTACAAGAGCTTGCCGATGCCCTCAAGGTGCCGGTAGTTGGCGTAATCGGAAAGCTCATCGGGTTTGGCGTGGTTGCCACGATCAACCAAGACATTGATTTTGACACCGCCTCCATCGTGGCGGATGACTACGGTATCCAGGTAAAGCGCGAGGCAAGCCGCAACACCGCTGTGAAGCAGGCAGACCTTGTTGATGCCTCTGTAGAAACTGCCACCCGCGCTCCCGTAGTCACCATCATGGGGCACGTAGACCACGGCAAGACATCGCTGCTTGATGCAATTCGTTCTACCAACGTTGCCGCTAAAGAATCCGGGGGTATTACCCAGCACATCTCTTCCTACCAGGTGCAGGTAGCACCAAAAGCAGGTGGTGAGGCACGTACCCTCACCTTCCTCGACACGCCAGGACACTCGGCGTTTGAAGCCATGCGTCGCCACGGTGCACGCATTACCGACCTCGTGGTGCTCGCCGTAGCAGCGGATGACGGCGTGAAGCCACAGACCATTGAGGCAATTAAGCACGCACGCCAGATGAACGTGCCAATTTTGGTAGCGCTCACCAAGATCGATAAGCCAGATGCCAACCCAGATGTTGCCAAGGCAAGCCTCGCCGAGCACGACCTTGCGCCAGAAGAGTGGGGCGGTAAAACGGTTGTTGTACCGGTTTCGAGCAAGACCAAGGAAGGTCTTCCGGAGCTTCTCGAAATGATCCTCCTCGCAACCGACCTGCGCGAACTGGTAGCCAACCCAGACGTACCAGCGGTTGGTGTAGTAGTAGAGTCGCACCAACAGCCTGGTGTGGGTGCGGTGGCAACAGTTCTCGTGCAGAACGGTACGCTTAAGGTGGGTGACTACCTTGCAATTGGTGATGTAGCTGGCCGTGTTCGCACCCTTACCGATCACCGGGGCGAGCGCATCGAGTCCGCTGGTGCTTCTGTGCCAGTAGAGGTATCCGGCCTCTCGGCTGTACCTGGCTTTGGAGAGCAGCTCTCTGTTTACGCTTCAGAGCGCGACGCGCGTGATGCCGCCAAACGGTTCCTCCGCAAATCCACGGCGAAGCGCGCTGTTGCCAAAGATCTCGCCCTTGGTGGGGGAAGCGCGCGTGAAGGCGACCTCACCATCCTCAACGTCGTACTGCGTGCCGACACGAACGGATCGCTTGAGGCACTCAAGGAAGGGCTCCTCCGCTTCCGCAACTCTGATGTAGAGGTACGTATTGTTGCTGAGGGGATTGGCGATGTTACCGAAGGCGATATCACCATGGCCAAAACCGCTAACGCACCGGTCATTGGCTTCCACACCCGGTTGCCGGCGGCGGTGAAGTCGCTCGCCGACCAGGAAAAGGTGCAGGTGCTGCTCTTTACGGTGATCTACGAGCTCTTCGATACCGTTCGCGATACCCTTGCCGGGCTCATGCCGGAAATTGAGATCGAAGACGAGAAGGCGCAGCTCACGGTACTTGCTCGCTTCCGTGATAACCGCAAGCGAGTTGTGTGTGGTGGCCGGGTTGAGAGCGGCAGTGTTCTGCCGAAGCTGTCGGTGAAGGTGCTGCGCAAGGGCGAAGAGGTGAACCGCGGTCGACTCGTTACCCTTCGTCAGGGCAAACAAGAGACACGGCAGGTGAATGCTGGCAGTGAGTGCGGACTCGAGCTTGACCTTCGTGGAAGCGAGCTTGAGGTGCGTGACATGCTCGTCTTCTTCGAGACGTCGCGACAGCGCAAAGAGCTTAGCCTCTAACCACCATGGTTACCCGTGACCTCACGCGGTACGTCGAGGCTCGCAAGAAGGAGGGGGTCCGGCGCAGCGTAGTTGCTGGACTCCTGCGAGGGTCCGGGTGGGCCGAAGGGGACGTGACTGAGGTCTTAAAGGTCGTATACGGGCGTGCGCCTCTGTGGCCCTATGTGGCCGCTGGAGTCTTGGTGGTAGCGGTGGCAGGGGTGCTTACCTGGCGCTCGCTTCCTCCTGTAGACCCGCCGGTTGCAACTGAGCTGAGGCCCGACACTGCCAGTGCGCTCTACCTGAGTAGGCAGGGCTTTTCCTTTCGCTACCCAGCCAGATTGAGTCAACAAACCTTCGTCGACCGGGTAGAGTTGAGCGATGGCGAGGTACTCGTAGCTGAGCTGCGTACCGGTGCCTACCCAAAGGAGCAAAATCCACAGCAGTTCCTGCTGTCTGAGTCAGCTGGACTTGCCGCGCAGGATGTCTTGGTAGATGGACTCCCAGGTAAGGCACTGGCACAGGAGAGCCAGGCAGTGCTCCTCGTAGCTCTTCCAGAGCGCTGGCTGCGGGTGACTTTCTACGGTGCGCCAAGCCTACAGGCGCTCTCCGAGGCGCAGCAGCAGATTTACACATCACTTAAGCGATCGTCGTAGGGGGTTGTTTCGCGGGCAAAGCTCGGCTACTATCTCTAGGTATTAACTCAGCGTATTCAACGCACAACGGTTCGCTTGCCGCGTCACCTCCGACGCCCGCGACTGAACCCGCGCCGGCTCTCCGTCGCACTCGGTACCTCTACCCCACGGCTTCTCGCCGGTCTTTCCCTGGTGCTCGTGGGTACGATTGGACTCGCTTGGTCGCTGCTCCTCCGACCTGTGTACGACGCAGGTGCAGCTGAGCGCGCTTCGTTTGCGGTAAGCGGTGTGCTCCAACCCGACACACTTACGGCTCAAATCACCGAAACCACCCTTGTTGTGCCGGTGGTAAACGCAGGCGGCCCGGCTGAGGCAGCTCCTACTGAGGCAACTTCACACGTTGTGGAGGGGGGAGAAACGCTCGTGAGTATTGCGTTGAAGTTTGGCTTAGCAAACGGGCAGCTCACAGCAGCAAACCCGGGGATTAATCCAAACCTCATCAAGCCTGGGCAGGTGCTTACGATACCCGTGCCAGACCCAACCTACGTGCCACCAAAGGACCTCTTTGGTGTGGAGGAAACCGCGGTGGCAAGGAGTAAGGCGAACACCGCCAAAACTGTTACCTCAGCCAGTATCGGTTCAAGTTTTAACCCGGTCTCCCCGATGAACTACCGACAGCGCTCACAGGGCTTTCATAGGTCACACCCAGGGGTAGATTTCGCCGCTCCAGTCGGTACGCCGGTTCGGGCAGCTGAAACCGGTTGTTTCGCGGTGGTTGACGGTGCAGGTTGGAATGGAGGCTACGGAAAAACCCTCGTACTTACCCACGGAAGCGGCTACAGCACCCGCTATGCCCACCTTTCTGGATTTGCAGATGTGGCCGAGGTTGGTGTCTGCGTTGAGCGCGGGCAAACCATTGGCTACAACGGCAACACCGGAAGGTCGACGGGTCCACACCTTCATTTCGAAATTCGCCGTAACGGCGTGGCCATTAACCCGGCAAACTTCGGCTTCTGAGCATGTTTGTCGACGAAAAGAAATTGCTCATCCGAGCAGGGAAGGGTGGTGACGGAGCCGTGCTCTTTCGCAAGGAGAAGTATGTTCCGCGCGGTGGGCCTGATGGCGGTGATGGTGGGAATGGCGGGAGCGTGCACCTAAAGGGTGCAAGCAATCTTCATGCCCTTAGTCACCTTGCATCCATCGACCGCATTGAGGCGCAGCCGGGCCAGATGGGTGGTCACCAATTGCGAACCGGCAAGGCAGGGGAGGACAAAACCGTTCTCGTGCCACTTGGTACCCAAGTCTTTGACGGAGAAGAGCTTCTAGGTGAACTGCTCGAAGAAGGCCAAGAGCTTCGTATTGCCAAAGGTGGCAGCGGTGGTTGGGGTAACTGGCGTTTCCGAAACTCGGTAGATCAGGTTCCTCAGCGCGCCAATCCAGGTACACCTGGGGAGGAGCGTACTGTGCGGCTCTCGTTGCAGCTCATTGCTGATGTAGGGCTTATCGGCCTACCGAACGCTGGTAAGTCAACGTTGCTCTCGGCAATCAGTAATGCACGTCCAAAGGTGGCAAACTACCCGTTCACTACCCTTGAGCCACAGCTAGGTGTGGTGCAGCTGGGGAGTGGCGATGATGCGACGACCTTCGTGGTAGCTGATTTGCCTGGGCTTATTGAAGGGGCGAGTAGCGGCAAGGGCTTAGGAACCGCGTTTCTCAAGCACGCCGAGCGTACGAAGACGATTCTGCACTGCTGCTCACTCGAGCAGGACGATGAGACCCTGCTTGCTGCTTACCATACAATTCGTGCCGAGCTCACGAGCTGGAGCCCGAAGCTCGGCGACAAGCCAGAGCTCATTGTGCTTACGAAAGCCGATACTGTGGTTCCCGATGAGCTAGCGGCGCGTGTAGTAGGGCTCAGCAAGCAGCTTCCAAGTGCCCCGGTAGTGATTTCGGCGGCCGCCAGGCAGGGTCTTGCAGACCTGTTGACTTCTGTTCAGAAGCTGGTAGCGTAGTGGTACGCAGTTTGCGACCGCCTTGCCGTATCTGAAGCTAGGTCCCTCGGCAGCCGGCGCAGCGTTTCCCCACCCCCGTTAAGGATAACCTGCCCGCTGTTCATGTCTGTTCAAGTTGCCCAGCGCCGCTCGTTGGCGCCACACATCGTGGCCCCCGAGCTCCCGAACCTCACCCAGGTGCAGACCGACTCGTACGAGTGGTTCCTG